>NZ_JBSGXU010000045.1:0-49455 GCF_053610205.1 Streptomyces sp. NPDC054932
CGCGGCAAGCGTGCGTGCCAGGCCCCGCCGAGCAGACGGGACTTTGCGGACACGACCTAGCCACCGGCGGACAGCGGAGGAAGCGGGTCCGGCTCACGCCCCACCGGCGCGGCCCGGACCCGCTTCCACGTTCCCTCAGCCCGCCGGCGTTCGAGACGCCCCTTCAGCCGCCCCCTCAGCCCCGCCGGCGTTTGAGGCACCCCCTCAGCCCCGCCGGCGTTTGAGGCGCGGGGGTTCGGGGGCAGCGCCCCCGGCAACGGCGCCGCACCCGGCACATGACACACGGCACATGGCGCACGGCGGGAGTAAGTCCCCGGTAAGTGCGGCTCCCCGCGGGGGACATGGTCACCGCATACTCAAGGGCATGAGCTACGACGCGATCGTGCTGGCCGGCGGCGCCGCGCGGCGACTCGGCGGGGCCGACAAGCCCGCGCTGAGCGTCGGCGGCCGCGCACTCCTCGACCGCGTCCTCGACGCCTGCCCGGACGCCCGGACCACCGTCGTGGTCGGCGGCCGGCGGCCCACCGCCCGCCCGGTCGACTGGACCCGCGAGGACCCGCCCGGCGGCGGCCCCGTGGCCGCGCTGGACGCCGGGCTGCGCCGGACCACCGCCGAGCGGGTCCTCGTCCTCTCCGCCGACCTGCCGTTCCTCGACCGGGAGACCGTACGGGCCCTGCTCGACGCCCCCGGCGCGGACGGGGCGATGCTGCGCGACCCCGACGGCCGGGACCAGCCGCTGGTCGCCGCGTACCGGGCCGAGCCCCTGCGCCGCGAGATCGCCCTGCTCGCCGCCGAACACGGCAGCCTCACCGGGCTCCCGCTGCGCGCGCTCACCGCCGAACTGGACCTCGCCCGGGTCACGTCCCGGCCACTCGCCTCCTTCGACTGCGACACCTGGGAGGATCTCGCCGCCGCCCGCGCACGGATCAGGGAGCATGGAAGCGTGCTGGAGCAATGGATCACCGCCGTCAAGAACGAGCTGGGCATCGACCTCGCCGTCGACACCAACACCCTGCTCGACCTCGCCCGGGACGCCGCCCACGGCGTCGCCCGGCCCGCCGCCCCGCTGACCACCTTCCTGGTCGGCTACGCGGCCGCCCACGCCGCCGCCACCGGCGCCGACCCCGCCCAGGCCGTCGCCGAGGCCTCCCGCAAGGCGGCCGACCTGGCGCTGCGCTGGGCCGACGAGGCAGCGGCCGACGCCGCCGAACAGAACGGCTCGGGATGACCCCCACGAACTCCGCCGAGCAGGCCCTCGACGAGGCCCTGGCCCTGGTCAGCCGGGCGGCCCCCGAGGGCGGCGGCGCGGGCGGCCACCGCGCCGCCGCCTGGCAGCGGGCCCGGGACACCGCCGCCCACGCCGGGAGCCGGGTGCGGCCCCGTACCCACCGCGTGCCGCTCGCGGACGCCCTCGGCGAGGTCCTGGCCGACGCCCTGGAGGCGCTGACCGACCTGCCGTCCTTCGACACCTCCGCCATGGACGGCTGGGCCGTCGCGGGCCCCGGCCCCTGGAGCGTGCGGGCCGGCGGCGGCGTCCTGGCCGGCTCCGACCGCCCGGAGCCCCTCACGGACGGCGAGGCCGTACGGATCGCCACCGGTGCCCGGATCCCCGCCGACACCACCGCCGTCGTCCGCAGCGAGCACTGCCGCGAGGCCGGCACCCAGCTCTTCGCCGACCGGCCCGTCCTCACCGGCCAGGACATCCGCCCGCGGGGCCAGGAGTGCCGCTCCGGCGACCTGCTGCTGCCCGCGGGTTCGCTGGTCACCCCGGCCGTGCTGGGGCTCGCCGCGGCCGCCGGATACGACGAGCTGACCACCCGGCCCCGTCCGCGCGTGGAGATCCTGGTGCTCGGCGACGAGCTCCTCACCTCGGGCCGCCCGCACGAGGGGCTGGTCCGCGACGCCCTCAGCCCCATGCTCGGTCCCTGGATCGACCGACTCGGCGCCGAGGTCATCGGCACACGGCGGCTCGGCGACGACCCGGCGGGGGCCGCGGCCCTGCTGGAGGCCGTCACCACGAGCACCGCCGACGTCCTCGTCACCACGGGCGGCACCGCCTCCGGGCCCGTCGACCACGTCCACCCCGTGCTGCGGGAGGCGGGCGCCGAACTGCTGGTCGACGGGGTGGCGGTCCGCCCCGGGCACCCCATGCTGCTGGCCCGCCTCGGATCCGGCACGCCCGAGGGGGAACCGGTGCGCCACCTGGTCGGGCTGCCCGGGAACCCGCTGGCCGCCGTCTCCGGGCTGCTGACCCTCGCCGAACCCCTGCTGCGCGCCCTCGCCGGCCGCCGGGGGCGCCCCCGCTACACCGCGCCGGTGCAGGGCGAGGTACCCGGCCACCCGTACGACACCCGGCTGGTGCCGGTCCTGCTGAGCGACGAGCACGCGGTGCCGCTGCGCTACCACGGCCCCGCGATGCTGCGCGGTGTGGCGGCCGCCGACGCGCTGGCCGTCGTACCGCCGAAGGGCGCGCGGTCCGGGCAGGAACTGGAGATTCTCGATCTGCCCTGGGCTTCTGGAGGATGTTTCACGTGAAACTGCACGGCCAGGACTCCATGGCCCGCGGCGCCGACGAGAAACTCGTCTCCCGGCGCATCAAGCTGCCCAAACGCGTCGTCGAGAACCCGCTGAGGCAGGTCACCAAGCGCCTGCTGATGGCCTTGTTCGTGCTCTTCCTGACGGTCTTCATCGTGTGGCTGGACCGCGACGGCTACCACGACAACGCCAACGAGCAGGTCGATCTCCTCGACTGCTTCTACTACGCCACGGTGACGCTGTCCACGACGGGCTACGGCGACATCGTGCCGTACAGCGACAGCGCACGACTGATCAACATCCTGCTGATCACCCCGCTGCGCGTGCTGTTCCTGATCATCCTGGTCGGCACCACCCTGGAAGTCCTGACGGAACGGACGAGGGAAGAGTGGCGGCTGAAGAGCTGGAGGAAGAACTTGCGTGAGCACACGGTCGTCGTCGGCTTCGGAACGAAGGGCCGCTCGGCCCTGCAGACGCTGCTGGCCACCGGCCTCTCCAAGGAGCAGGTCGTCATCGTCGACCCCAGCGCCAAGGTGATCGACACGGCGAACGCGGAGGGATTCACGGGCGTGGTCGGCGACGCCACCCGCTCCGACGTCCTGCTCCGCGCCGAACTGCAGAAGGCCCGTCAGATCGTCATCGCGACCCAGCGGGACGACACGGCGGTCCTGGTCACCCTGACCGCCCGGCAGCTCAACCGCGGGGCGAAGATCGTCGCGGCGGTGCGCGAGGAGGAGAACGCCCCGCTGCTGCGCCAGTCCGGCGCGGACGCGGTCATCACGAGCGCGAGCGCGGCCGGCCGGCTGCTGGGCCTCTCGGTGCTCAGCCCGAGCGCGGGCACCGTGATGGAGGACCTGATCCAGCAGGGCAGCGGCCTCGACCTCCTCGAACGACCCGCCCGCAAGGCCGAGGTCGGCAAGTCGGTACGGGACACCGAGGACCTGGTGGTGAGCGTTCTGCGCGGGCACCGGCTGCTCCCGTACGACGATCCGCACGCGAGCCCGATCCAGCTGACGGACCGTCTCATCACCATCGTGCGGGCGACGCCGCCCGCCTCGCCGCAGGTGAAGTTCGGACCTGCCGATTAGGACGTCTCCTTCGGATCCTGCCGGGCCGTGGCGTAGCCTCCGGGCCATGCATGCGATCACCATCGAGCAGCCCGGCGGCCCCGATGCCCTCGTCTGGGCCGACGTACCCGATCCGGTGCCGGGCGAGGGCGAGGTACTCGTCGAGGTCGCGGCGAGCGCCGTGAACCGCGCCGACGTGCTCCAGCGGCAGGGGTTCTACGATCCGCCGCCCGGCGCCTCGCGCCATCCGGGGCTGGAGTGTTCCGGACGGATCGCCTCGATCGGACCGGGGGTGTCCGGCTGGTCCGTGGGCGACGAGGTGTGCGCCCTGCTGGCCGGCGGCGGATACGCCGAGCGGGTGGCCGTGCCCGCGGGCCAGCTGCTGCCGGTCCCGGGGGGCGTGGACCTGGTGACGGCGGCCGCGCTGCCCGAGGTCGTCACGACCGTGTGGTCCAACGTGTTCATGGTGGCGGGCCTCCGCCCCGGGGAGACCCTGCTGGTGCACGGCGGGTCCAGCGGGATCGGGACGATGGCGATCCAGCTGGCGAAGGCGGTCGGCGCGACCGTCGCCGTGACGGCGGGCGGCCCGGAGAAGCTGGCGCGCTGCAAGGAGCTGGGCGCGGACATCCTGATCGACTACCGCGAACAGGACTTCGTGGCCGAGCTGCGCGCGGCGACGGGCGGGGCCGGGGCCGACGTGATCCTGGACATCATGGGGGCGAAGTACCTCGCCCGGAACGTGGACGCGCTGGCCGTGAACGGGCGGCTCGCGGTGATCGGGCTCCAGGGCGGGGTGAAGGCCGAGCTGAACCTCGGCGCGCTGCTGGCCAAGCGGGCGGCCATCACCGCCACCTCACTGCGGACCCGCCCGCTGGAGGAGAAGGCGGCCATCGTCGCGGCCGTACGCGAGCACGTGTGGCCGCTGGTGGCAGCGGGGCGGGTGCGGCCGGTGGTGCACGCGGCCTTCCCGATGCGGGATGCGGCCGAGGCCCACCGGGTGCTGGAATCCAGCGCCCACGTGGGCAAACTCCTGCTCACGGTCTGAACCGGGGCGGGGTTCCCGCTGCGCGGAGCCTGCCCCGCCCCGCCCTTTCTCCGTTTCCCGGGCTCTTCCCGGACCCGGTCCTCAGACGCAGGACGGCTGGAGGATCCAGCCTTGCCGGCGTTTGAGGCGCGGGGTCCGGGGCGGCGCCCCGGGAAGCGGAACGGCTACAGGCTGCGCAGCAGGACCGCCGGGGACTCCACGCAGTCGGCGACGTGGCGGAGGAAGCCGCCCGCCGTGCCGCCGTCGCAGACCCGGTGGTCGAAGGTCAGCGACAGCTGGACGACCTTGCGGACCGCCAACTGACCCTCGTGGACCCAGGGCTTGTCGATGATCCGGCCCACGCCGAGCATCGCCGCCTCGGGGTGGTTGATGATCGGTGTGGAGCCGTCGACACCGAACACCCCGTAGTTGTTCAGGGTGAAGGTGCCGCCCGTCAGGTCCGACGGGGCCAGCTTCCCGGCCCGGGCCAGCTCGGTCAGCCGGGCGAACTCCGCCGACAGGGACTCCGGGTTGCGGTGCTGCGCGTCCCGGACCACCGGAACCACCAGGCCCCGCTCGGTCTGCGCGGCGAAGCCCAGGTGCACCGACGGGAGCCGGACGATCTCCTTGGCCGCGAGGTCCACGGTGGAGTTGAGCTCCGGGTACCGGGCCAGGGCGGCCGTGCAGATCCGGGCCAGCAGTGCGAGCACCGAGATCTTGGGCCCGCCCACGGCGTTCATCGCGGCGCGGGCCGCCATCAGCTCGGTGGCGTCCGCGTCGACCCAGCAGGTGGCGTCCGGGATCTCCCGGCGGCTGCGCGACAGCTTCTCGGCGACCGCCCCGCGCACGCCCTTGAGCGGGATCCGCTCGCCCTGCACCGCAACGGCCGGGGCCGCGGCGGGGGCCGGTTCGGGCGCCCGCAGCGCGGCCAGTGCCGCCTCGACGTCCGCCCGCAGGATCAGTCCGTCGGGCCCGGACCCGCGCAGCGCGCGCAGGTCGACCCCGCCGTCCTTGGCCAGCTTGCGCACGAGCGGCGAGATCACGGGGACCGGACCGGCCGGGACGGCCGCGACAGCCGCGACGGCCGCCACGGGTGCGACGGGCGCCGCCGCCGGCACGGTGACCGGCGCTGCGGCCTGCGCCGAGACCGCGGCGGTGACGGGTCGCACCCGTCGCCGACGCGCCGGGCGCGAGTGGTCCTCGCCGTAACCGATCAGGGGCCGGGGCCCGCTGCCGGAGCCCTCGGCACCGGCCGCCGGCGCCGCCGGGGCCTCCGGGAGCGACGACGCCCCCACCGCCACGGTGATCAGCGGTGCTCCGACGGGCAGTTCCGTGCCCTCCTCCCCGAAACGGGCGGTGACCACACCGCCGTAGGGGCACGGAACCTCCACCATCGCCTTGGCCGTCTCGACCTCGACCACCGGCTGGTCGATGGCGACGACATCGCCCACCGCGACCAGCCAGCGGACGATCTCTGCCTCGGTCAGGCCCTCCCCGAGATCGGGAAGCTTGAATTCCATTACCTGCGGCATCAGTTCTCCCACTGCAGGCGGGCCACGGTGTCCAGGATCCGGTCGACGCCCGGCAGGTGGTGCTTCTCCAGCATCGGCGGCGGATACGGGATGTCGAAGCCCGTCACCCGCAGCACCGGCGCCTCGAGGTGGTGGAAGCAGCGCTCCGTGACGCGGGCGGCGATCTCCGCGCCCGGGCCGCCGAAGCCGTTCGCCTCGTGGACGACCACCGCGCGCCCGGTGCGGCGTACGGACTCCACGACCGTGTCCTCGTCGAAGGGGACGAGCGAGCGCAGGTCCACGACCTCCAGGTCCCAGCCCTCCTCGCGCGCCGCCTCGGCCGCCTCCAGACAGACCGGCAGCGAAGGACCGTAGGTGATCAGCGTGGCGCTCGTGCCGGTCCGTCGGACCAGTGCCTTCCCGATGCCCGGCACGGCCGCCGGCGCCTCGGGCCGCCAGTCGGCCTTCGACCAGTAGAGCCGCTTCGGCTCCAGGAAGACCACCGGGTCGTCGCTCGCGATCGACGCGCGCAGCAGCCCGTACGCGTCCTCGACGGTCGCCGGGGTCACCACGTGCAGGCCGGGGGTGGCCACGTAGTACGCCTCGGAGGAGTCGCAGTGGTGCTCCACACCGCCGATCCCGCCGCCGTACGGCACCCGGATGGTGATCGGCAGGGGCATCGCGCCGCGGGTGCGGTTGCGCATCTTCGCCACGTGCGAGATGAGCTGCTCGAACGCCGGGTACGCGAAGGCGTCGAACTGCATCTCCACCACGGGCCGCAGCCCGTACATGGCCATGCCGACCGCCGCGCCCAGGATGCCCGCCTCGGCGAGCGGGGTGTCCGTGCAGCGCTCCTCGCCGAACTCCTTCGCGAGCCCGTCCGTGATCCGGAAGACCCCGCCGAGCGTCCCGACGTCCTCACCCATGACGTGGACCGTCGGGTCCTCGGCCATCGCGTCGCGCATCGCCCGGGTCAGGGCCTGCGCCATCGTCGAGGGCTTGGCCCCCGACTTCGCGGACTTCGCCGCCACCGTCGTCACGCCTGGTCCTCGGCTTCCAGCTCTGCGCGCAGCATGGCCGCCTGCTCACGCAGTCGGTCGGTCTGCTCCGCGTACACGTGCGCGAACAAGTCCATCGGGTCCACCACCGGGTCCGCGTTCATCCCCTCGCGGAGCGCCGCGGCCATCACCTCGGCCTCGTCGCGCGCCGCCTGGACGGCTGCTTCGTCGATGATCCCGCGCGCGGTCAGTTCGCGCTCCAGCAGATCGATCGGGTCGTGCGCCTTCCATGCCTCGACCTCGGCGTCACCGCGGTAGCGGGTCGCGTCGTCCGCGTTGGTGTGGGCCTCCATGCGGTAGGTGACGGCCTCGATCAGGGTCGGACCACCACCGGCCCGGGCCCGGCGGACCGCCTCGGACAGCACCTCGTGCATCGCGGCGATGTCGTTGCCGTCGACCAGCCGGCCGGGCATTCCGTACCCCACGGCCTTGTGGGCCAGCGTCGGGGCGGCGGTCTGCTTGGCGAGCGGGACGGATATCGCGAAGCCGTTGTTCTGCACGAGGAAGACCACCGGGGCCTGCCAGACCGCGGCGAAGTTCAGTGCCTCGTGGAAGTCGCCCTCGCTGGTGCCGCCGTCGCCGACCATGGCGAGCGCGACGACCTCGTCGCCGCGCAGGCGGGCGGCGTGCGCCAGGCCCACCGCGTGCGGCAGCTGGGTGGCGAGCGGGGTCGAGAGCGGGGCTATGCGGTGCTCACGCGGGTCGTATCCGGTGTGCCAGTCGCCGCGCAGCAGGGTCAGTGCCTGTACGGGGTCCAGTCCGCGCGCCACGGCCGCCAGGGTGTCGCGGTAGCTCGGGAACAGCCAGTCCTGGTCCTCCAGGACCATGGCGGCCGCGATCTCGCAGGCCTCCTGGCCGACGGTGGAGGGGTAGACGGCGAGCCGGCCCTGCTTGGTGAGCGCCGTGGCCTGGGCGTTGTAGCGGCGGCCGCGCACCAGCTCGGCGTAGCAGCGGCGCATCAGCTCCGGGTCGAGCCGGTCCGCCGCCTCGGTGCCCAGCACCCGGTAGGGCTCGGGGTCCGGCAGCAGCGGCGCGGCGTCCGTACGGGGGCTCCAGGCGGGCGGCGGGGTGGAACGGTGGGACGCACCGGCACCGGGCAGCTCTTGGACCGTCATGGCGGCGTACACCTCCTCGTGGGAAGCGGGCAGGGGGTGCCCCGGGTGTGAGGCCCCTCACCTACCGATTGTTCGGTTGTCTGCGCAATTTGGCTACAGGCGGCTTCAGGCTGTGGACAAACTGGCGTCGGGGCCCTGGGATGGATGCAGGACGTCCAGGAGAGGGAGGCATCGGGCAATGCCGGATGAACAAATGGCCGGAACGGGTTCCGCACCGACCGTGCCGGGGGGCGCACCGGGCGCCCCGGGAGTCCCTCCTGTCGCACCCCGTCCCCTGGATCCGATCGACCGGTCGATCATGCGGCTGCTCCAGGCGGACGGCCGCGCGTCGATACGGTCGGTGGCGGAACAGGTGCACGTCTCGCGGGCGAACGCCTACGCCCGGATCAACCGGCTCATCGACGACGGGGTGATCCGCGGGTTCACGGCCCGCGTCAACCACGAACGCGCAGGCCAGGGCGCATCCGCCTATATCACCCTGAAGATCGTCCAGAACTCGTGGCGGACGGTCCGCGAGCAGCTGCGCGAGCTGCCGGGCGCCGCGCACATCGCGCTGGTCAGCGGGGATTTCGACGTCCTGCTGCTGGTGCACACCCCGGACAACCGGACCCTGCGCGAGCTGGTCCTGACCCGGCTCCAGGCCATTCCCGAGGTCCTCTCGACGCGGACGCTGCTGGTCTTCGAGGAAACGGATCTCCTGGACACGGGCCCGGGCCCGGGCCCGGTCGGCGGCGCCCCGGCGATCGCCGAGGAGTAGCCCGTCCGGGCAGGACAACGCCCCCGGTGCGGCCCGTACGGCCGTTCCGGGGGCGGTCGGTGCCCGGAGGGGTCAGCGGACGGTGCGCAGGCCGTCGAAGGCCATGTGGACGACCGCGTCCGCGAGCTGGTCGGGGCCCGTGCCCGAGTGCGGGCGGTACCACTCGACCAGGGAGTTCACCATGCCGAAGAGCAGGCGGGTGGCGAGGCGGATGTCCACGTCCGCCCGGAGGTCTCCGTCCGCCGCGGCGGCCTTGAGCAGGTCGGCGACCTGGTGGTCGAACTCGCGGCGGCGTTCCAGCGCCCACCGCTCGGTGCGGGTGTTGCCGCGCACGCGCAGCAGCAGCGTCACGTACGGCAGCTCCCCGACCAGCACCTCGACCGTGCGGCGCGTGACGTACTCGACGCGTTCGACCGCCCGGCCCCGTACCGCGCCCGGCTCCTCCAGGATCGCGAAGAGCCCGTCGAGGGCGCGGCTGACGGCCCGCCGCAGCAGCTCCTCCTTGCCCGCGACGTGGTGGTAGATCGAGGACTTCGAGATGCCCGCGGCCTTGGAGAGGTGCTCCATGGAGGTGCCGTCGTAGCCGCGCTCGTTGAAGACCTGGACGGCGACCGTGAGGAGTGTCTCGGGGGTGTAGGTGTCCCGCTTGGCCGTCGTCACTCGGCCCCCTCCTCGTCGTCCGCGGCGTAGCCCAGCTTGAACAGGGCCAGGGAGGGCGCGTACCGGCCCCCGGGACAGCGCTCGTCGAGGTGGTGCAGCAGGTCGTAGGCCCAGTCCCGGCCGAGCCGCTCGTGCCATTCGACGGGGCCCAGCGGGTAGTTGACGCCGAGCCGCATCGCCGTGTCGATGTCCTCGGCCGAGGCCGCGCCGCGGGCGACGGCGTCGGCCGTGAGGTCGATCAGCATCGCGACGGTCCGCGCGACGATCATGCCGGGGACGTCGCCGATCACGGAGACCTTCTTGCCCAGCTTCTGGAAGAGGCCGATCGCCTCGGCGAGGGTCCGCTCGCTGGTGTCCTCGCTGGCGGAGAGCGCGATCCGGGTGGCACCTCGGTAGTCGAGCGCGAGGTCGAAGTAGACGACGTCCGCGAACTCGACGGAGGTCTTGCCGTCCGCGAGGACCAGCTGGCCCTCGCCGGGCAGCTGGATGTACGGGCCCCCCTGCTCGGTGGCCGCGACCGCGATCCCGGCCTCCTCCAGCAGGTCCACGAGGTCGGCGGCCGGGCCGAGGTCACCGACGACGGTGACCTTCGCCGGGGCCTCCTCGGGCGCCGCGGTGTGCGGGAGCGCCGGCTCGGCGTCCGGGCCGTACGGGTACCACCCGTGCCCGGACTTGCGGCCGAGGCGGCCCGACTGGACGAGGCGGCGCTGGGCGAGGGAGGGGGTGAACTTGGGGCTGCGGAAGAAGGACTCCCAGACCGAGCGGGTCACGGCCTCGTTGACGTCCTGGCCGATCAGGTCGGTCAGCTGGAAGGGGCCCATCTTGAAGCCGCCGCTCTCGCGGAGCACGGCGTCGATGGTGGCCGGGTCGGCGCCCTGCTCCTCGTACACCGCGAAGGCCTCGGCGTAGAAGGGGCGGGCGATCCGGTTGACGATGAAACCGGGGGTGTCTGCGCAGCGGACCGGCGTCTTCCCCCAGCCGAGGACGGTGCGGTACGCGCGCTCGGCGCAGGCCGGGTCGGTCGCGAAACCGCTGACCACCTCGACGAGCGGAAGCAGCGGGGCCGGGTTGAAGAAGTGCAGGCCGAGGAAGCGGCCGGGGTGCGCGAGGCCGGCGGCGAGCTCGGTGACGGAGAGGGAGGAGGTGTTGGTGGCCAGCAGCGCGTCCGGGGACACCACCTCTTCGAGCGCGGCGAAGAGCGTCTGCTTCACGGTGACGTTCTCGACCACCGCCTCGATGACGAGGGCGGCCCCGGCGAGGTCCGCGAGGTCGCCGGCCGAAACGATCCGGCCGATCGCCTCCTCGGCCTCGGCGCGGTCCAGACGGCCCTTGGCGGCCATCCGCTCGACCCTGTCCTGGACGATTCCGACGCCGTCGGCGGCGAGGCCGGCATTGATGTCGTAGATCAGCACGCGGTGGCCTGCGAGAAGGGCGACCTGGGCGATGCCCTGGCCCATGGTGCCCGCGCCGACGACCGCCACAGTGCGGGACCGCTCGATTGCTGTCATGTCCTGATCCTCCCGCACACACTTATCCACAGGTCCGCCGGGCCCTCTTGTCCCGACCGATCGTTCGGTTACTCTAACTCCAGTCTGCTCTCCTTCGCCCGGCTCAACGAGGAGTTGGTCCCTGATGGCCGCCGAGCTCACCGTCCCCCAGCTGTCCGCCAAGCACCGGCCCACTCTGGACCAGGCCCTGTCGGCGATCCGCAGCCGCGCCTACTGGTCCCCGCATCCCGAACACCCCAAGGCGTACGGCGAGACCGCGCCCGCCGACGGGCTCGCCGCCTTCGAGGCCGTCCGCGGCACGCGGCTGGACCTGGGCCAGCCCGGCACCGACGGCTGGACGGGCGCCGAGGTGTCCCCGTTCGGCCCGGAGCTGGGTGTCGAGTACCCCCACGTCGACCCGGACGTGCTGCTGCCCGCGATGAAGGCCGGCATGGGTGCCTGGCGCGACGCGGGACCCGAGGCGCGCGCCCTGGTCTGCATCGAGATCCTGGCCCGCATCTCCGCCCGGACCCACGAGTTCGCGCACGCGGTCATGCACACCAGCGGCCAGGCCTTCATGATGGCGTTCCAGGCCGGCGGCCCGCACGCGCAGGACCGCGGCCTGGAGGCCGTGGCCTACGCGTACGAGGAGCAGACCCGGGTCCCCGGCCAGGCCGACTGGTCGAAGCCGCAGGGCAAGAAGGACCCGCTGGAGCTCGGCAAGACCTTCACCGCCGTCCCGCGCGGCATCGCCCTCATGATCGGCTGCAACACCTTCCCGACCTGGAACGGCTACCCCGGTCTGTTCGCCTCCCTCGCCACCGGCAACGCGGTGCTGGTCAAGCCGCACCCGCGGGCCGTGCTGCCGCTCGCACTGACCGTCCAGGTCGCGCGGGAGGTGCTCGCGGAAGCGGGCTTCGACCCGAACCTGGTCGCGCTCGCGGTCGAGCGCCCGGGTGAGGGCATCGCCAAGGCCCTCGCGGTCCGCCCGGAGATCAAGCTGATCGACTACACCGGGTCCACGGAGTTCGGGGACTGGCTGGAGACCAACGCCCGCCAGGCGCAGGTCTACACGGAGAAGGCCGGCGTCAACACCGTCGTCCTGGACTCCACCGACAACTACAAGGGCATGCTGTCCAACCTGGCGTTCTCGCTGTCCCTGTACAGCGGCCAGATGTGCACCACCCCGCAGAACCTGCTGATCCCGCGCGACGGCATCGCGACGGACGCCGGCCACAAGACCTACGACGAGGTCGTCGCCGACCTCGCCGCCTCGGTCGGCGGCCTGCTGGGCGACGACGCCCGGGCCAACGCGCTGCTCGGCGCGCTCGTCAACCCGGACGTCAGGACCCGGCTGGAGGCCGCGGCCGCGCTGGGCGAGGTCGCGCTGGCCTCCCGGGAGGTCGTGAACCCCGAATTCCCCGACGCGGTGGTCCGCACGCCCGTCATGGTCAAGCTGGACGCCGCCAAGCCGGACCCGGAGGCGCCCTACCTCTCCGAGTGCTTCGGCCCGGTCTCCTTCGCGGTGGCCGTGGACACCACCGCCGACGCCCTCGACCTGCTGCGCCGCACGGTGCGGGAGAAGGGCGCCATGACGGTGGGCGCGTACACGACGTCGGCGGACACCGAGCGGGCGATCGAGGAGGTCTGCCTGGAGGAGTCCGCGCAGCTCTCCCTGAACCTGACCGGTGGGGTGTTCGTCAACCAGACCGCCGCGTTCTCGGACTTCCACGGCTCCGGCGGCAACCCGGCGGCCAACGCCGCCCTGTGCGACGGCGCCTTCGTCGCGAACCGGTTCCGCGTGGTGGAGGTCCGCCGCCAGGCGTAGCCCCGCTCAGGCTTCGGACGCCTCCTCCCCGAAAATGCGGGCGGAGGCGTCCACCTGGGCCATCCTGCGCAGGGCGGCGAAGATCGCGTCGCCCACCACCGTGCCGACGACCACCGCCTCCACGAGGTCCTCACGGGCCACTCGGCGGGCGGTGTAGTCCAGGTCCGCGCGGCCCACCCGCTCGGCCGCCTCCGCGTAGTCGTCGAGCATGTCGACGAGGTCGCCGTGCCCCACCCGCTCCAGCGAGGCGAGCGCGGCCACCAGGGCCTCGGATGCCTTGTTGCCGGGCTCGACGCGCCAGCCGCGCGTCTCGATCAGCCGCGCCACCCGCTCCCGGGCCAGCACCGTCTCCGCGTCCTGCGCGCCGCCGCTGCCGCCGTATTCCGGCACCAGACTCCGGGCCGCCGCGCCCAGCACCTTGTGCACCGGCCGCTCCTTGTCGTCCACGGCCGTGAGCACCTCGCCGATGGCCGCCACCGAGAGCCCGCCGACCTCCAGCAGCGCCCGGACCAGCCGTAGCCGCCGCTCGTGCACGTCCGCGTAGCTGGCCTGGTTGGGACTCGTCAGCTCCCCCGCGGGGAGCAGCCCCTCCCGCAGGTAGTACTTGATCGTCGGTACCGGCACTCCGGTCCGCCGGCTCAACTCTCCGATGCGCACGCCGCGTTCACCTTTTTCCTCTTGCCCTGTCCGCCTCCATCATAGATAGTGGCGCTATCAGATAGCAGAGAGTGTCGCTATCCATTCATGACGGGGGTATGAATGACGATGGGTTCCTGGCGCGCCCGGCACCGTCCGCTGGTGGTGTTCGCCCTGGTGATGGCCGTGTGGGCGCTCGGCTCCGCCGTCGGTCTCCTGGTCGACGACCGCGTGCTCACGGGGGCGCCGATCTGGGCCAAGCCCTTCAAGTTCGCGGTCTCGTTCGTCGCCTACTGCCTCAGCCTGGCCTGGATGATCTCGCTGCTGGGCGAGACCCGGCCGCGGCTGCGCCGGACCGCCTGGTGGGCGGGCACGGTCGTGGTCGCCGCGAGCGCCGGGGAGATGGTGCTGATCACCCTGCAGGTCTTCCGCGGGGTGCGCAGCCACTTCAACGGCGCGACGCCCTTCGACGCCCGGATCTACTCCCTCATGGGCAACACGGTGGTCGTCCTGTGGCTCGCCACGCTCGTCGTCGCCGCCCTGCTCTGGCGCGCCGAGGTCGCCGACCGGGCCGCGGCCTGGTCGATCCGGATCTCCACCGTCCTGGCGCTGACCGGTGCCGGACTCGCCGTCCTGATGACCCTGCCCACTGCCGAGCAGCAGCGCCTCGACGCGGCCGGCGCCGAGGTCCCGGAGAGCGGCGGGCACAGCGTGGGAGTGCCCGACGGCGGCCCCGGAATGTTCCTCACCGGCTGGTCCACCACCGGCGGGGACCTGCGCATCCCGCACTTCTTCGGCATGCACGCCCTGCAGCTGCTGCCGCTCCTCGTGCTCGTCCTGGCCGCGCTCGCCCCGCGCTTCGCCCGGCTGCGCGACGAACGGGTGCGGGTACGGCTGGTCCTCGTGGCCGGCGCGGTGTACGCGGCGGTGCTCGCCCTGCTGACCTGGCAGGCGCTGCGCGGCCAGTCGCTGGTCCACCCGGACGGGGCGACGCTCGGCGCGGCCGCGGCGATCCTGATCGGGGGAGGGCTAGGGGGTGTCGCCGCCCTGTTCGCCGGCCGGAGGGGCCGGGGGGCCGCCCCAGTGGAAGAGGGTCATGGCGACGCTGGTGGCGAGGTTGTAGCTGGAGACCTGCGGGCGCATCGGCAGGGAGACCAGGTGGTCGGCCCGGGCGCGGAGCTCCGGTGAGATCCCGTGGCGCTCCGAGCCGAAGGCGAGCAGGGCGTCGTCCGGGAGGGTGAGGGCACGGATGTCCTCGCCCTCCGGGTCGAGGGCGTAGAGCGGCCCGGGCGGCAGCTCGTCCAGGGCGAGGCGCTCGACGGTGGTGGCGTAGTGCAGCCCGGCCCCGGCCCGGACCACGTTCGGGTGCCAGGGGTCGAGATCGCCGCAGGTCACCACGCCGGTGGCACCGAAACCGGCGGCGAGCCGGACGACGGCTCCGACGTTGCCGAGGTTGCGGGGGTTGTCGAGGACGACGACGGGCGCGGGCCTGGGCAGCCGTCCCAGCCCCTCGATGCCCGCCGCCCGGTCGGGCCGTACCGCGAGGGCCGCGACCCCGGTGGGATGCACCCGGGGCAGGACGTCCTTGAGGTCGGCCCGCCGCGCGAGGCGCCCCACGGCGGCCTCGACGTCCGGAGCCAGCTCGCGGGCCAGCGCCCGTACCGCGTCGGGGTCCTCGGCGATGACCATCCGCACGTCGGCCCCGAACCGCAGCGCGTGCTTCAGCGCGTGGAACCCGTCGAGCACGACGAGGCCCCCCGCCTGCTCGGCCTCCCGCCATCCCCGCACCGTCTCGTCCATACCCCGACCCTAAGGTCCCTGCGGGCCGTCTCCGCCGCGCGGGGTCCGGGGCGGAGCCCCGGGAGGCGGCGCGCCGCAGAGCACCCTCAGCGTGGCGCGGGCACCGGCGCCGGCTCCGGCTCCGGCTCCGGCTCGGCGGGTTCCGACACCGGCTCCACCGCACGCCACCGCAGGCCGGCGGCCCGCGCACCCGCCCACACCAGGAACCCGGTGGGCAGGAACACCGCGTCCGCGGCGATCATCGCCAGGGAGAAGAACGGCAGTCCCAGCAGCACCGCGATCCCCGCGTGCTCCAGCATCATCACCGCGAGCAGCACGTTCTTGATCCGCCGGTTGAACAGGGTGAACGGAAACGCCACCTGGACCGCCACCGTCCCGTACGACAGCAGCATGACCAGCGTCCCGCTGCCCGCCACCAGAGCGGACAGCGCCGGCCACGGGGTGAAGTAGTCCAGCCCCAGCGGGTAGTACAGGGCCGTCCCGTCCTGCCACCGGGAGCCCTGGATCTTGTACCAGCCCGCCGTCGCGTAGATCAGGCAGACCTCCGCCATGATCACCAGCATGCCCGCGTTGTGCAGCAGGTTGGCCAGGACGTCCAGGACCGCCCGCCCCTCGCCGTCCGGCTCGTAGCGGTCGACCGTCCACCACAGCGCGCAGACCACCCACACCGCAGCGAAGGCCGCCAGCCAGCCGTAGCCGAACCGCCCGGTCACCGCGCCGAAGGCGAACAGCACGCCCAGCACGCCCCACAGCACCGGCCCGGCCGCCCCGGCCGTCGCCGAGCCGCGCGTACGGGCCCTGCGCGCGTCCAGTGACCACACCTGCGCGCACCGGGTCAGCACGAGGTAGATCGCCATCAGGTGGATGACGTTGTCGCCGCCGTCGCCCATGAACACGCTGCGGTTCTGCAGCGACAGCACGCCGATCATGAAGACCACGGACGTCGCCCGGGTGCGCCAGCCGAGCAGCAGTCCCAGGCTCGCCAGCACGGACACCGCGTAGACGATCTCGAACCACAGCGTGGAGTCCGACCACATCAGCACCGTGAAGGCGTGGTTGGACTCGATCAGCCGCTCCGCCAGGCGCCAGCTCCACGGCCCGTCCGGGCCGTACAGCTCGGCGCGGTTCGGGAACTCGCGCAGCAGGAAGAAGAGCCAGGTCGCGGCGAAGCCGATGCGGACGACGGCGCTCTGGTACGGGCCCAGTGCCTGCCCGGTGACCTGCACGGCCATCCGCCCCGCCGCCGCGCGGGCGCGCTTCACACCGTCCACCACGGCAGCTCCCGGTAGTAGGTCTGGGTGTCGGTGGTCTCGGTGCTCCACTTCGGCGCGGGCACCGCCGTGGTCGCCGAGCGCAGCTGGATCCGCACGATGATCCCGTCCCGGGACTGCGGGGAGAGCCGGTTCACCGCGATCCGCTGCAGGTACTCCTCGGACAGCAGGCCGCGCTCGCCGTTCGGTTTGTTGTCGTCGTCGTGGGAGCCGGTGAAGAAGTCCCAGGCCCGGCGGAGCTCGTTCTGCCGGGTGTGGCTCGGCAGCAGGCTGTGCCGGATGGCCTCGCCGTCCTCGGCGCTGAGGTCGCGCCACGGGGTGGTGATCACTTCGCCGTCGGCGGCCTTGACCTCCGCGCGCGCCTCCACCGCAATGTTCTGCTGCAGCGGGTTGGGGGCGAAGAGCTTCCAGTTCTGCTCGAACTCGGGGTAGATCCAGCCGTCGATCGTCTGCGCGTGCTGCTTGCTCAGGGTGTTCGCCGGCGCCACGTGCAGGAAGACGAGGGCGAGGTGCGTGCAGGCGGCCACCGCGATCGCCCCCAGGGCCAGGGCGGTCACGACCCGGTAGGGGGTGGAAAGACCGGCTATTCCGGGCGCCCGCGGGGGTGGCGGAGCGGCCCCTTCGGCGGGCTCGTGCTCGTTCGAATCCATCCCCACCCGATCGTCCGGCGTCCACAGGGTTGACCTCAGAGGTTGACACCCTACGGGCCGCCGTCTCACCATTGAAGCGAATGAACCGAACGATCGGTCGGTCGGGCGGACGGCGGACTCTCACAGGGAGCCGGAATGGTGGCAGTGACCCCGGAAACGGGGCCGGACACGGCCCCCGGGACAGACGGGACGGACGGGACAGGCATGACTGCTGACCTGGGCGCGCAGCTCGCGGCGGCATTCGACGCGGCCGTGGCGGCCGACGAGCGCGTGGAGCCGCGCGACTGGATGCCCGACGAGTACCGCGCCTCCCTGGTGCGCCAGATGGCCCAGCACGCCCATTCCGAGATCATCGGCATGCAGCCCGAGGCCAACTGGATCACCCGTGCGCCCTCGCTGCGCCGCAAGGCGATCCTGATGGCCAAGGTCCAGGACGAGGCCGGCCACGGGCTGTACCTCTACAGCGCGGCCGAGACCCTCGGCACCAGCCGCGACGAGCTGCTCGACAAGCTCCACTCGGGCAAGCAGAAGTACTCCTCGATCTTCAACTACCCCACCCTGACCTGGGCGGACGTCGGCGCGATCGGCTGGCTCGTGGACGGCGCGGCGATCACCAACCAGGTGCCGATCTGCCGCTGCTCCTACGGGCCCTACGCGCGCGCCATGGTCCGCATCTGCAAGGAGGAGTCCTTCCACCAGCGCCAGGGGTACGAGCTGCTCCTCGCCCTCTCGCAGGGCACCGAGGCCCAGCACGCGATGGCCCAGGACGCGGTCGACCGCTGGTGGTGGCCGTCGCTGATGATGTTCGGCCCGCCGGACGACGAATCGGCCCACTCGGCGCAGTCGATGGCCTGGCGCATCAAGCGGCACTCGAACGACGAGCTGCGCCAGCGGTTCGTCGACATCGCCGTCCCGCAGGCCGAGTCCCTCGGCCTGACCCTGCCCGACCCCGACCTGAAGTGGAACGAGGAGCGGGGTCACCACGACTTCGGCGCCATCGACTGGTCGGAGTTCTGGAACGTGCTCAAGGGCAACGGCCCCTGCAACGAGCAGCGGATCGGCCAGCGGCGCAGGGCCCACGAGGAAGGCACCTGGGTGCGCGACGCAGCCGCGGCGTACGCACGGAAGCAGACGGCACAGCAGGTGGCACAGCAGGCGGCGAAGCCCGCCGCACAGAACGAGGAGGCACGGGTATGACGCAGAACTGGCCCCTGTGGGAGGTGTTCGTGCGCTCGCGCCGCGGTCTCTCGCACACGCACGCGGGAAGCCTGCACGCCCCCGACGCGGAGATGGCCCTGCGCAACGCCCGCGACCTCTACACCCGGCGCGGCGAGGGCATCTCGATCTGGGTGGTGCCCTCCACGGAGATCACGGCCTCCTCGCCGGACGAGCGCGACCCCTTCTTCGCGCCGTCCGCCGACAAGCCGTACCGGCACCCGACCTTCTACGACATCCCGGAGGGGGTGAGCCACCTGTGACCAGCACCGACACCACGCGCCTCACCGGCGCCGGCGCCGCGGCGGCACTCGCGCTCGGCGACGACGCGCTGATCCTCTCCCACCGCCTCGGCGAGTGGGCCGGGCACGCCCCCGTCCTGGAGGAGGAGGTCGCCCTCGCCAACATCGCCCTCGACCTGCTCGGCCAGGCCCGGATCCTGCTGTCCATGGTCGGCGACGAGGACGAGCTGGCGTACCTGCGCGAGGAGCGGTCCTTCCGCAACCTCCAGCTGGTCGAGCAGCCGAACGGCGACTTCGCCCACACCATCGCCCGCCAGCTGTACTTCTCCTTCTACCAGCACGAGGTCTACGGGGAGCTCGCGGCCGGGGACGGCCCGTTCGCACCCCTGGCGGCCAAGGCCGTCAAGGAGACCGCCTACCACCGCGACCACGCCGAGCAGTGGACACTGCGGCTCGGTGACGGCACCGAGGAGAGCCGCAGCCGCATGCGGGCCGCCCTCGACGCCCTGTGGAAGTTCACCGGCGAGATGTTCCAGCCGGTGGACGGTCTCGACGGTCTGGACTGGACCGCCTTGGAGGAGCGCTGGCTGGCCGCGCTGACCGGCGTACTGGAGCAGGCCGGTCTCGACCTGCCGCAGGGGCCGCGCACCGGCGCCTGGGCGGCCGGCGCCGGACGGCAGGGCCTGCACACCGAGTCCTTCGGCCGGATGCTCGCAGAGATGCAGCACCTGCACCGCAGCCACCCGGGGGCCTCATGGTGACGACCGACGCCGGTATGACCCGCCTGGAGGCCGAGCTGGCCGAGCTGGCCGGCGCCGTCCCGGACCCGGAGCTGCCCGTGCTCACCCTCGGCGAGCTCGGCGTGGTGCGCGGGGTGCGGATGCACGAGGACGGCCATGCCGAGGTGACCCTCACCCCCACCTACACCGGCTGCCCTGCCATCGAGGCCATGTCCGCCGACATCGAGCGGGCCCTGACCGGCCACGGCATACCCGAGGTGCGGGTGACCACGGTGCTGGCCCCCGCCTGGTCGACCGACGACATCAGCGCCGAGGGCCGCCGCAAGCTGGCCGAGTTCGGCATCGCCCCGCCCCGCCCGCACTCGGCGGGCGGGCCGGTCCCGCTGACCCTGTCGGTCCGCTGCCCGCACTGCGGATCGACCGACACCGAACTGCTCAGCCGCTTCTCCTCCACCGCGTGCAAGGCTCTGCGCCGCTGCATCTCCTGCCGCGAACCGTTCGACCACTTCAAGGAGCTGTAGATGGCCGCCCCCCGCCACGGCGCGTTTCACCCGCTGACGGTGGCGGCAGTCGACCGGCTCACCGACGACTCGGTGGCCCTGACCCTGCGCGTTCCCGAGGAGCTGCGCGAGGACTACCGGCACGCCCCGGGCCAGCACCTGACGCTGCGACGTGCCGCCCCCGAGGGCGGCGCGGAGGTCCGCCGCACCTACTCGATCTGCTCGCCCGCTCCGGCGCCGGACGGCGCGGGCCCGGCGCAGCTGCGGGTCGGGGTGCGGCTGGTGGAGGGCGGCGAGTTCTCCACCTTCGCCCACAAGGAGATCGCCGCCGGGGACGTCCTGGACGTCATGGTCCCGGCCGGCCGTTTCGTGCTGGAGCCCGGCGCCGCCCCGGCCTCGGGGCACTATGCGGCGATCGTGGGCGGCAGCGGGATCACGCCGGTGCTGTCGATCGCCGCGAGCCTGCTGGCCGCCCGGCCGGACGCCCGTTTCTGCCTCGTGCGCAGCGACCGTACGGCGGCGTCGACGATGTTCCTGGAGGAGGTCGCCGACCTCAAGGACCGGTATCCGGCGCGGTTCCAGCTGGTGACGGTCCTCTCCCGGGAGGAGCAGGAGTCCGGGCTGCCCTCCGGGCGGCTGGACGAGGAGCGGCTGGCGGCCCTGCTGCCCGCGCTGCTGCCCGTGGCGGAGGTGACCGGCTGGTTCCTGTGCGGGCCGTACGGCCTGGTGCAGGGCGCGGAGCGGGCCCTGGGCTCCCTCGGGGTCCTGCGGACCCGGGTGCACGAGGAGATCTTCCACGTCGAGGACACCGCCCCGGCGGCCCGCGCCTCGGCTTCGGCGACTGCCGCGCACGGGCGGGTCACCGCGCGGCTCGACGGCCGCTCGGGCACCTGGCCGGTCCAGGACGGGGAGTCGCTGCTGGACGCGGTGCTCCGCAACCGCGCGGACGCCCCGTACGCCTGCAAGGGCGGGGTCTGCGGCACCTGCCGGGCGTTCGTGGTGTCGGGCGAGGTCCGGATGGACCGGAACTTCGCGCTGGAGGCCGAGGAGACGGACGCCGGGTTCGTGCTGGCCTGCCAGTCGCACCCGGTGACGGAGGAAGTGGAGATCGACTTCGACCGCTGAGCGGACGACGTCCGGTCAGGCCCCTGTCCCACGACAGGGGCCTGTCCATTTTCAAGAACCTGTTCTATCTTGACGCACCGTCAGACGCGAACCCGGGAGGACAGGCAGTGGACTTCACCTTCACCGAGGAGCAGCAGGCCGCCGTCGAGGCGGCCAGGGCCGTCTTCGCGGATGTCGCGGCCGACGGCGTGCCCAGCCCCGCGCTGACCCCTGGGGCGGTCGCCGACGACTTCGACCGTCCGCTGTGGGCCAGGCTCGCCGGGTCGGACCTGCTGAGCCTGGTCCTCGCCGAGGAACACGGGGGAGCGGGCCTGGACGCGATCGCCCTGTGCCTGGTGCTCCGCGAGGCCTCCAGGGTGCTGGCGCGGGTCCCGCTGCTGGAGCACTGCGCCACCGCCATGGCCGTGCAGGCGCACGGCAGCCCCGAGCTGGCCGCCGCCCTGCTGCCCGGCGCGGGTCGCGGCACGCTCGTGCTCACCGTCGCCGCCCACGGCCGTTCCGGTCACGACCCGGCCGAGCTCGCCGTCATCGCCCGCCGCGACGGCGAGGCCTGGATCCTGGAGGGCACGCAGACCGCCGTCCCCTGGGCGCACAGCGCGGACTGGATCGCCGTACCCGCCCACACCGGCGAGGGCGAGGCCGTTCTCGCGCTCGTCCCGCGCGGCGCCGAGGGACTCGCCCTGGCCGAGCAGGTCTCCACCAGCGGGGAGCGGCTCGCCGAGCTCGCCCTCGACGGCGTACGGGTGGACGCGGCCCACCTCATCGAGACCCCGGGGGCCTGGGAGCGGCTGCGCCAGCTCCTCGCCACCGGGACCTGCGCGCTGGCGCTCGGACTCGGTGAGAACGTCCTGAGCATGACCAGTGAGTACACCGGCAAGCGCGAGCAGTTCGGCTTCCCGGTGGCCACCTTCCAGGCGGTCGCCGTCCAGGCCGCCGACCGGTACATCGACCTGCGGGCCATGGAGGTCACCCTGTGGCAGGCCGCCTGGCGGCTCGATGCCGCGACCGGCGGCGCCGGCGGTCCGCTGCCGAGCTCCGGTGATGTGGCCGTCGCGAAGATCTGGGCCTCGGAGGGTGTGCGCCGGGTCGTGCAGACCGCCCAGCACCTGCACGGCGGCTTCGGCGCCGACACCGACTACCCGCTGCACCGCTACCACGCCTGGGCCAAGCAGCTGGAGCTGCAGCTCGGTCCGGCCGCCGCGTACGAGGAGGCCCTGGGCGACCTGCTGGCCGCCCACCCCCTCGCCTGAGCCCCGGTCCCAGCTCCGGCTCCGGTCCCCGCTCCGGCTCCGGCTCCGGCTCTAGAGCACGAAGGCCGGGTTCCCGTTGTCCGTCACCATCGGGCGCCCGGCGCCGTCCCAGGCCTGCATCCCGCCGTCGACGTTCACGGCGTCGATCTCCTGGCGCACCAGGTACTGGGTGACCTGCGCGGAACGCCCGCCGACCCGGCACATCACGTACACCCGGCGGCCGTCGTCCACGGCTTCGGTCAGCTCGCCGAAGCGGGCCACGAAGTCGCTCATCGGGATGTGCAGGGCCCCCTCGACATGACCGGCCGCCCATTCGTCGTCCTCACGGACGTCGAGGACAAAGCCTTCGGAGGGCACCGCGGCAGCGTCCACCGAGGGAAGCGGTCCGAAGTTCATAGCTGTCGCCTTCTCTCTTCACGAATCTGCTGCCAACCTATCCGACCACCCGGTACGGGCGGAGCGGGCTCACTCGGCGGCGAGCGCAGCCGCCAGCTCCGCCTCGCGCTCGGAGACCTGCGCGAGCAGCTGCTCCGCGATCTCCTCCAGCAGGCGGTCGGGGTCCTCGGGCGCCATCCTCAGCATCGACCCGATCGCGCTGTCCTCCAGCTCCTTGGCGACGAGCGAGAGCAGCTCCTTGCGGCGCGCCAGCCACTCCAGCCGGGCGTACAGCTCCTCGCTCTCGCCCGGCCCCGACGCCTCGGGCGCGGGTCCGGCCGCCCACTCCTCGGCCAGCTCGCGCAGCAGCAGCTCGTCGCCGCGCCCGTAGGCCGCATTGACCCGCGAGATGAACGCGTCGCGGCGCTCCCGCTCGGCCTCCTCCTGGGCGAGGTCGGGGTGGGCCTGACGCACCAGCTCACGGTAGAGGCGGCGCACCTCCTCGGAGGGCCGCACCCGCTCCGGCGGCCGCACGGGCCGGTCGGTCAGCATCGCGGAAGCGTCGTCGGAGATCCCGTCCGAGCTCAGCCAGTCGTGGAACAGCTCGTCCACCCCGGGCATCGGCATGACCAGCGAGCGCGCTTCCTTCGCCCGCCGCAGGTCCTCGGGGTCGCCGCTGCGGGACGCCTTCGCCTCGGCGATCAGCGCGTCCAGTTCGTCGAGCCGCGTGTACATGGGGCCGAGCTTCTGGTGGTGCAGGCGGGAGAAGTTCTCCACCTCCACCCGGAAGGTCTCCACCGCGATCTCGAACTCGATCAGCGCCTGCTCGGCGGCCCGCACGGCCCGCTCCAGGCGCGCCTCGGGGCGCTCCTCGCCGGTGACGGAGGAGTCGCCGGAATCACCGGGGACTGTCTGCTCAGGCTGCTCGGTCTGCTCGCTCACCCGGCCAGCCTACGGCCCGCCCGCGCGGGCGATGTTTCACGTGAAACATCGCCCGCCGCGACACGGCCCGCCGACCCGCCCGCCGGACCGGTCAAACCCCGTGCCGGACTCCCGTCCGACCTGGCCGGACGCGGCTCAGACCCCGGTCTCCGCCGCGATCCGGCCGGCCCGCACCGCCGCCACCAGGTCGGCGTGATCGGCCTCGGTGCGGTCGGCGTAGGCCACGGCGAAGGCCGCCATCGCCTCGTCCAGCTCGTCGTTCTTCCCGCAGTAGCCGGCCAGCAGGCGCGGATCGACGCTGTGCGCGTGCGCCCGGGCCAGCAGGGCGCCGGTCATCCGCCCGTAGTCGTCGATCTGGTCCACGGCCAGCGCCGCCGGGTCCACGCTGCCCTTGCGGTTGCGGAACTGCCGCACCTGGAAGGGACGGCCCTCGACCGTGGTCCAGCCGAGCATGATGTCGGAGACCACCTGCATCCGCTTCTGCCCGGCCACCACGCGGCGCCCCTCGTGTTCCTCCGGCGCCGAGGTGAAGCCCAGCCCGGGCAGGTGCGGCAGCAGCACCGAGGGCCGCGCCTCCTTGACCTGGAGCACCAGCGGTTCGCCCCGGTGGTCCAGCAGCAGGACCACGTACGAGCGGGTGCCGACGCTCCCGGTGCCCACCACGCGGAAGGCCACGTCCTGGATCGCGTACCGGGCCAGCAGCGGCAGCCGGTCGCCCTGGAGCGTCTGGAGGTAGGGGCCGAGCGAGGCCGCCACGGCCGCCGCCTCCTCGTCCCCGACGCGGCGCAGCACGGGGAGCGCGTCGACGAAGCGGCGTCCGCCGTCGGGCCCTATCTGCGTCGACTTGGCGGCGAACCGGGCCGAGGTGTTGTTGCGGGCCTTCTCGGAGACCCGCTCCAGCGTGCCCAGCAGATCGCGGGCGTCGGCGTGCGAGACGAGCTCCTCGTCCGCGATGGCGTTCCACGCGTCGATGGCGGGCAGCTTCGACAGGAGCCGCATGGTGCGCCGGTAGGCGCCCACCGCGTCCAGGGCGGCCGCCCGGCAGGTGTCCTCGTCCGCGCCGGCCACCCGGCCGGCCAGCACCAGCGAGGCGGCCAGCCGCTTCACGTCCCACTCCCACGGGCCGAACACGGTCTCGTCGAAGTCGTTGAGGTCGATGACGAGCCGCCCGCGCTCGTCCCCGTACAGACCGAAGTTCGCCGCGTGCGCGTCGCCGCAGATCTGCGCGCCGACCCCGGTCACCGGGCCGCCGGACAGGTCGTGGGCCATCAGCCCGGCCGCCCCGCGCAGGAACGCGAACGGGTTCGCGGCCATCCGGCCCACCCTTATCGGAGTCAGCTCGGCGACCCGCCCGGCGTTGGACTCCTCCACCGCGCGCACGGCGTCCGGCCGCCCGGCCGGCGCCACGAAGGCGGCATGCGCCGCCCTCGGCAGGCGGGCGCGCAGCGCCTTGCCCGCCTCCTTCGGAGAGTCGGCCGCCACCCTCGGCGCGAACCCCGCCACGTCCGGAATCCGCTGACCCGCTACCGCCGCCATCGACGCCGCCCCCACCCGTTCACTTCATTGATCGCTTCCCGAACGGGCTGACCGTATCTACAGCCCGGCGTCCCTGGCCAGCAGCGCGGCCTGTACGCGGTTCTCGCAGCCCAGCTTCGCCAGGATGCGGCTGACGTACGTCTTCACGGTCGCCTCGCTCATGTGCAGCCGCCGGCCCGCGTCCGCGTTGGACAGCCCCTCACCGAGCAGCGCCAGCACACCGCGTTCCCGGTCGCTGAGCTCCGCCACCTGACGCCGGGCCACCTCACCGCGCACGGCGGCCTTCCCGGACGCCAGCTGGTCCACCACGTGCCGGGTCGCCCCCGGCGAGAGGTAGGCGTCCCCGGCCGACGCCGCCCGGACCGCCCCGATCAGCTCGCCCGGGGCCGAGTCCTTCAGCAGGAACCCCGCACCGCCCTCGCCCAGCGCCCGCAGCACGTTCTCCTTCTCCCCGAAGGTGGTCAGGATCAGCGCCCGCACCTCCGGCACGGCCCGGCGCAGTTCTCCCAGCGCGGTCAGCCCGTCCATCACCGGCATCTGGATGTCCAGCAGCACCACGTCGGGTGCGTGCGAGCGCGCCAGTTCCACTGCCTCCCTGCCATTGGCCGCCTCCGCGACGACCTCGATGTCCGGCGCCGAGGTCAGGATCATCCTGATCCCGGCCCGGATCAGTGGCTCGTCATCGGCGATCACCACTCTGATCACTTCGGCTGTCACCCCGCGCTCCTACTGCTTGACCTCGTACTCCTGCTTCTCCACGAGCTTGCCGTCCTGGAAGCAGAACCGGAAGATCCGGTCCGTTCCCAGGGCGCTCGGCTGGTTCTCGGCCAGCAGGGCCAGACAGTCCGAGCCCGCCGGCCTCGGCGGCCCCTTGCGGGCGGCCCCGGCGGTCATGAAGTTCTCCCCGGTCGGCAGCCGGTCGCGGACGGACTGCTCCGACTGGCCCACGTGCACGGCGTCGAACTCGTCCCGGTCGATCATCGCGTCACTCGCCGAGTCCAGCATCAGCACCACTCCGGCGCCGAACACGATCACCAGCAGCACCACCGCCGCGAAGGCGATCCCGCAGCCCACCGCGACACCACCGGAGCGGCTGGGCACGCGCACGGCCAGCTCCCGGTCCACCGCCGCCCAGTCCATCGGCTGCTCGCCGCCGGGCCCCGGCAGCGGACCGCGCGTGTACGCGTGCGCCTGCTGCCCGAAGTCGTCGGCCACGTCCACCACGCCCGCCGGCTCCGCCCCGTACGGCAGGACGCCGGCCACCCGGAACCCGCCGCCCTCGGCGGGACCCGCGTGCACCATCCCGCCCACCAGCCGGGCCCGCTCGCGCAGCCCCGTCAGGCCCTGCCCGCCCGAGACCACCTCGTCGGGCGCCGGGCCGGGCGTCGGCCCGTTGGCGATCTCCACCACCAGCGAGTCGTCCTCGAACCGCAGCTCCACGGCGATCGACGCCCCCGGAGCGTGCTTGTACGCGTTCGTCAGGGCCTCCTGCACGATCCGGTAGGCGGCGTGGTCGCACGCCGCGACCAGCGGCCTCGGCCGACCCGACGTGGTCAGCCGTACGTCGGTGCCCGAGCCCCGCGCCGCCTCCACGACCCCCGCGATTCCGGCCACCCCGCGCGCCGCGGGCTGGGCCTCCTCCACGGGAGCGGGCGCCTCCACCCCGTCGCGCAGGATGCCGACGACCTCGCGCAGCTCGTGCATCGCGGCCACCGAGGCCTGTCGCAGCACCCCCACCGCCTCGCGCTGACGGTCCGTGAGCTGCGGATCCACCTCCAGCGCCCCGGTGTGCACGGAGATCAGGGCCAGCTGGTGACCCAGGCTGTCGTGCATGTCCTGGGCGATGCGCTGACGCTCGCGCAGCCTCGCCTGCCCGGCGACCATGGCCCGCTCGCGCAGCAGTTGACCGTTGCGCTCCTGGAGCGCGCGCAGCAGCGTGCGGCGCTGCGACCAGTACCGGCTGGCCAGACCCGGCATCACGGTCGTCGCCAGGAACATCAGCGTGGAGAACACGATCACCAGCAGCGGTTGCATCTGTGACCACTGGTCCACCACGCCGCAGCCGATCGCCACCACGAAGGCCAGCGTGAAGGCGGCCAGGGCCCGGCCGACCCCGACGATCCGCCGCCCGGCCGACCAGCCCAGGAGGGGCAGGACGAAGAAGGCCCCGGGCAGGAAGGTGACCACGCCCGAGGCGACCACCAGCGTGCTCCCCGGCAGTCTGCGGCGCATCAGCGTCAACACCACCACGGCCACGGCGCCGAGCAGCATGCGCCGCCCGGAGGCGTTGCTGACCTCCTCGACGCCCAGGCCGAGTATGGCCAGTACGCCGCCGAGTGCCAGGTCCCCGGCCAGCATCCGCCGGGTCCAGGGCTCCGGGCCCTTCAGCCAGTCCCAGCCGGCACGCGTCTTCGCCTTCGCATCCACGCGCCCGACCCTATGCACCCGCGCCAAGTGCCGGCCGCCCTCTTTCGTCGCGTCCCCTTCAACGAAAGTCGGAGGACCGGCGGACCCGCCCCGTCGCCCCATCGCCTCATCCCCGGCACTACCTCGTGCGAGCGAGTGCAGACCGGGAAGATCGCTCCGGTGAGCGATGTGGTGCCCCGTGCCCCGCGGGCAATCTGTGATCACGCCGAACACCGGAAGTCCCGGGCGGCGGTCAGGAGGACTGTCATGAAGCGTCGTCTCGCCTTCGTACTCGCCACCACCATCGTCCTGGGCGCCGGCGCCGTGGGAGCCGGCTGGGCCGTGGGCGAGGTCGTCAGCCTGACGGCCGGCCCGTGGCCGTGCGGCGAGTCCGGTGTGCTCACCGGCTCGGACCGGCTGACCGCCGACCCCGTCGAGGACCCCGCCGAATTCCTGCGCCAGGCCAAGGGCCTGTCCACCGAGATCAAGGAGCTCGCGGACAACACCAAGGACCCCGAGGTGAAGGCCGGTCTGGAGAAGACCTCCGAGGACTACGACCGCATGATCAACCGCTTCGACGGCGAGGGCCTGAAGCTGTCGGACGTGCCGGCCCTGACCGCGGACATGATCCGCCTCGACCGTGACTCGGAGGCCCTGGACGACGCCTGCAACGGGTGAACGCGAGCCGAACGAACGGCCCTTCCCGCCAGTAGATCTTGCGCGACCTCCTGTCTTCGATCACGCTTCTCCCCAGCTCAGCCCGCCAGGAGGCCCTGACCGTGTCCCAGATCCAGCAGCCGCCGACGGCATGGCACCGCACCCTGTACCGGGCCGCCGCCGACAACCCGTACCTGCTCGACACCCTGCTGGCGCTGACCGCCGCGACCGTGTCGGTGCGACTCCTGCTCGCCAGCCGGCAGCCCGACGGGAGCGCCTGGCCGTGGTGGATGTACCTGCTGGCCACGGCCACCGCCCTGCCGCTGCCGTGGCGCCGCCGGTACCCCGTGACCTGCATGGTGCTGGTGTGGGTGGCGCTCGCCCCGTACAGCCACCTCGCCCACGCGATCCAGCCGCAATTCCAGTTCGCCGCGCTCATCGCCCTCTACACGGCCGCCGCCTACAGCCCGCCCCGGACCCGGGCCGTGATCGGCGCGGCGACCGTCGTCATCGTCCTGCTCGGCACGAACTCCCTGGGCGGGGCCTTCGGTTCGATCCTGACCTTCGGCTGCGCACTGATGCTCGGCTCCCTGGTGTGGACCCAGCGCCGGCTCAACGAGCAGCTGGTGCGGCGCGCGGAGCAGCTGGAGCGTGCGCAGGCGGCCGAGGCCGAGAAGGCCGCCGCGCAGGAACGGACCCGGATCGCCCGCGAGATGCACGACGTACTGACGCACTCGGTCAGCCTGATGGTGGTGCAGGCCGAGGCGGGCCCCGTCGTGGTGCACAGCTCCCCGGAGAAGGCCGAGGAGGTCTTCGACTCCATCGCGGAGGCGGGCCGGGGCACCCTGGTGCAGCTGCGCGGGCTCCTCGGGGTGCTCCGGGACGAGGACGGCACCGCGGAACGGGCCCCGCAGCCCGGCCTCGCGGACCTGCCCGAACTGGTGGCGGGCGTCCGGCGGGCCGGGATCGACGTCTCGGTCCAGGACACCGGCGAGGCGGTGACGCTGCCGGTGGTCGTGGACTCGGCGGCGTACCGGATCGTCCAGGAGGCGCTGACCAACGTGCTCAAGCACTCCACCGCACGCTCCGTACGGGTACGGCTGGAACGCGAACCGGACTGCGTACGGCTGGAGATCACCGACGATGGAAGTGAACACCGGGGCGCTATAGGGTCTGCCGTCAAGAGCGGCCGGGGACTCGTGGGCATCCGCGAGCGGGCCGCGGCCTGCGGGGGCAGCGCCGAGACGGGCCGTGGACCCGGTGGGCGGGGCTTCCGCGTGGCGGCCCTGCTGCCGCTGGGCTGATCCGGTCCGCCGGACGTCCCGGAAACGCCGCAGACCCGCAATGCCGCAACGCCGCAACGCCGCAAGGGAGATGTGACGTGCCGATTCGTGTCGTGGTGGCCGACGACCAGGACCTGGTCCGGGGCGGCTTCGCGATGATCCTGGGGGCCCAGCCGGACATCGAGGTGGTGGCCGAGGCCGCCAACGGTGCGGAGGCCGTCGCCGCCGTCCGCGAGCACCGCCCCGACCTGGCGCTCCTCGACGTGCGTATGCCGGTGATGGACGGCCTGGACGCGGCCCGCATCGTCTGCCGGGAGAGCGACTGCAAGGTCATCATGCTGACCACCTTCGACCTGGACGAGTACGTGCACGCCGCGCTCCAGGCCGGGGTCAGCGGCTTCCTGCTCAAGGACGTGCGCAGGGACGAACTGGTCAACGCGGTGCGGGTGGTGATGGCCGGTGACGCGCTGCTGGCCCCTTCGATCACCCGCCGGCTGATCGCCGACTACGCCCGTACGGGAGCCCGTACCACCCCGCCCGCCGCCGGGGAATCCGCGGAGCACCGGCCCGGAGCACCGGCCTGCGACCCCGGGGAGCACCCCCTGCTGGCGCAGCTCACCGCCCGCGAGGAGGAGACCCTGCGCCTGATCGCGCAGGGCATGTCCAATGCGGAGATCGCCGCCTCGCTGGTGGTCAGCGAGCACACGGTGAAGACCCACGTCCGCAACCTGCTGGCCAAGCTCCAGCTGCGCGACCGCATCCACGCGGTGGTCTTCGCCTACGAGTCCGGGCTGGTCGCCCCCGGCTGACGGCCGTCCCGCGGGGCGCCCCTCCACCCCGGGCGCGGCCCCGCCCCACCGGATCGAAGTGCAGTCTCCGGCCGTTGCAAGTTGCTGTCGCCGCCAGTTGTGGCGGCCCGGTCGGCGGATCGCCAGGATCGAGGGAGTCGGCGCGCAGCTGCGTGCCGCCCTTTCCCCGCGCTTCTGGTCGCACCTCTTCGATTTGTTCTGGGGCGGAATCTTGTCTCACTCGGAATTCTTTCCGGATTTCATTGTTCGGCATGCCCGGAACCAACCGGAGCGGCCGGCGGCGGTCTTCGCCCGCCACGGTCTGCCGGACGAACGGCTCACCTACGCCGAACTGGACACGGCGGCGCGCCGCGTGGCCGTCCGGCTCACCGGCCTGGGCGTGCTCCCGGGCAGCCGGGTACTGCTCCTGCTGCCCACCGGCCTCGACTTCGTGAAGGCCTTCCTCGGCTGCATGTACGCGGGGGCCGTACCGGTACCGGCCCCGCAGCCCGGCGGACAGCGCCACCACCTCGCACGCACCGCGGGCATCGCCAGGGACGCCGGGGTCACGGCGGTCCTCACCGACGGCGCCGACCTCGATGAGATCACCGCGTGGCTGCGCGAGGACGGTCTCGACGGGGTGGTCTGCGAGACGGTCGCCACCACCGAGGCCGCGGGCGACGCAGCCGCGTGGTCGCGTCCGGTCCACACGGACGGCGACGCGGGCGGCGAGGCGGGCGGCGAGGCGCTCGCCTTCCTCCAGTACACCTCGGGCTCGACCAGCGAGCCCAAGGGCGTGATGGTCAGCCACCGCAACCTGCTGCACAACATCGACCTGATCAGGACCCGGCTGCGGATCGACTCCTCGGACTCGGTCTGCTCCTGGCTGCCCATGTACCACGACATGGGGCTCATCGGACTGCTGCTGATGCCGCTGCGCCTGGGCCTCACCACGACGCTGATGTCCGCCGTGGACTTCCTCAAGCGGCCGTTCATGTGGCTGGAGGTCGTCGCCCGGCAGCAGGTCACCATCACCTCGGCGCCGAGCTTCGCCTACGACCTGTGCGCGCGCCGGCTGACCGACGAGCAGGTGGCCGGGCTGGACCTGTCGCGCTGGCGGGTCGCCTGCAACGGCGCCGAGCCCATCGACCCGGCCGTCCTCGACCGGTTCGCGAAGCGGTTCGCCCCGTCCGGCTTCCGCTCCGAGTTCTTCCTGCCCTGCTACGGCATGGCCGAGACCACCTTGTTCATCTCCGGCCGGGAGCCGCAGGACGAGCCGCTCGTGCTGAGTGTCGACGCGGCCGCGCTGGAGCGCGACGCGCTGGTCCCCGTCGCTCCCGACCGGCCCGGATCCCCGCTGGTCAGCTGTGGAACGGTGTCCGACCTGGAGGCCCGGATCGTCGATCCGAAGACCGCCGAGGCGCTCCCCGACGGCCTGGTCGGTGAGATCTGGGTGCGCGGCGGCAGCGTCGCCCGCGGCTACTGGGCCAAGGAGGAGCAGACCCGGGAGACCTTCCGGGCGCGCATCGCGGGCTCTTCCGAGGAGGACGGGGCGGGCTTCCTGCGCACCGGCGACCTCGGGGCCTTCCTGGACGGCGAGCTGTACGTGACCGGCCGCCTGAAGGAAATGATGATCGTCAACGGCCGGAACCTGTACCCGCAGGACATCGAGCGCGACGTGCGCACCGTCCACCCCTCGCTGGCCTCCCTCGCCACCGCCGTCTTCTCGGTCCCGGCGCCGCAGGAGCAGCTCGTCATCGTGCAGGAGGTGCGCCCGGCCGGTCTCGACGGCGTCACCCCGGCCGAACTCGCCGCCTCGATCCGGTCGCTGATCGGCGAGCGGCTCGGCGCGCGCGTCTCCAATGTGGTGCTGGTGCGCCCGGGCCGCGTGGAGAAGACCACCAGCGGCAAGATCCGCCGCGGGCTGATGCGCGAGCGGTTCATGCGCAGCGGCATCGAGGTGCTCCACGAGGTCCTGGACCCGGCCGTGCGCGACGCCTTCCGCGCCGCCGCCCTCCCGGACGGAGCCGTGGCATGAGCGCCGGACCGTACCGCGGCGCCGCGGTCATCGCCGGGCCGGCGCCGGCCGACGACGCCGGCGGGCCGGGGCCCGCTCCGGCGCCGGTCCACCCGCCGCACGCGCTGGCCCGGCAGTTCGACCGGCTGCTGGGCGACCCGGCCGATCCGGCCGCGGTGTTCTCGTACGAGCGGTGCGCGGCCCTCGACGAGCGCGAGGAGTTCCCGGCCGACATCTGCCGGCTGCTGGACTCCCTGGACCTGCCGTCCTACTACGTGCCGGTGGAGCACGGCGGACGGCTGCGCAGCTACGAGGACGTCCTGCAGCTCATCCGCGTCGTGGCCCGCCGCGACCTGACCGTCGCCATCGGCCACGGCAAGACCTTCCTGGGCGCGGTGTGCGTCTGGGTGGCGGGCTCGGCCGAACAGGCCCGCGCGCTCGGCCGGGAGATCTCCGGCGGGGCGATCGTCTCCTGGGGCCTGACCGAGCGCGAACACGGCAGCGACCTGCTGGCGGGCGAACTGACGGCCACGCCCACCGAGAACGGATTCACCGTCCACGGCGAGAAGTGGCTGATCAACAATGCCACCCGGGGACGGCTCATCTCGCTGCTCGCCCGCACCGACGCGGACGGCGGGGCGCGCGGACTGAGCCTGCTCCTGGTCGACAAGGAGGCGATCGGCCCGGACGCCTACCGCTGCCTGCCCGCCGCCCGTACGCACGGCATCCGCGGCGCGGACATCAGCGGGATCGCCCTGACCGGCGCCCACCTGCCGCGTACCGCGCTGATCGGCGAGGAGGGCACGGGACTGGAGACGGTGCTCGGCAGCCTGCAGCTGACCCGCACGCTGTGCGCGGCGCTGTCGCTGGGCGCCGCCGACCACGCCCTGCGCCTCGGCTTGGAGTTCGCATTGGAGCACCGTCTCTACGGCAGCCTGCTGATCGACCTGCCGCAGACCCGGCGGGTCCTGGGCGAGTCGTACGCGGACCTGCTGGTCGCGGAGGCCACCGCGCTGGTGGCGAGCCGGTCCATCCACGCGGTCACCGGTGAGATGAGCGTGATCTCGGCGGCCGCGAAGTTCGCCGTGCCGACCGGGATGGAGCAGCTGATCGGACGGCTGGGGCAGCTGCTGGGCGCCCGCGCCTTCCTGACGGACGGATACCGGCAGGGGCAGTTCCAGAAGCTGGAGCGCGACCACCGCATCGTCAGCATTTTCGACGGGAACACGCTGGTGAACCTCAACATGCTCGTCAACCAGTTCACCCTGCTGGCGCGCGGCTACCGCGACGGCCGGGTGGACGAGGCCGGGCTGGCGGCCGCGGTGACCCTCTCCGATCCGCTGCCCGCCTTCGACCGGGACGGGCTCGCCCTGCTGTCCCGGCACGGCTGCAGCGTGGTGCAGAGCATCCCGGCGGCCACCGACGAGCTGCTGCTGCTCGCCGCGGACGGGGTGCTGCCGGTCTCGCTCGGCGTGCTGGCCGGGCGCCTGCGCGCCGCCGCCGACGAGATCCACGAGCAGATGGCCGACCACCGGCCGACCGCCCGCACCGTGCCCGCCGAGGCCTTCGCCGTGGCCAAGCGGTACACGCTGCTGTTCGAGGCGGCCTGCTGCATACAGCTGTGGCTGCGCAACCGGCCGCAGGAACGGGGGGTCCCCGGCACGGTCTGGGAGCACCCGGACTGGCTGGAGGCCTGCCTGGTCCGGCTCACCGAGCAGCTCGGGCCCACGGGTGAAGAGGACTTCACGGCCTACGACCGGCTGATCGCGCGGCTGACCGAGCAGCACCGCGACGGCCTCGCGCCGTCGCTGCTGCACGGCGGCGACGGCGACGGCGACGGCGACAACGGGAGCAGCAGCGGCAGTGGCGACGGCGAGGAGGGGCGATGAGCACCGCACTGGAGCGCGTGGCCGAGCTGGAGGCCCTGTTCGGCGACCCGTACGACACCGCCAACCCCCTCGGCCACGAGGCGGTACTGGCCTCGGACGAGCGCCTCGAGATCCTCGCCGAGGGCGAGCGGATGCTCGACGCGTTCTGCCTCAACGCCGAGTTCGTGCCCCGGGCGCTGGGCGGACGGCTGGTCCAGGCGGACGGCATGGTGCAGGTCCTGCGCAGCGTCTTCCGCCGCGACGGCACGCTGGGCCTGGGCTACGGGGTCACCAACTACATCGCCGCGGCCCCCGTCTGGGCATCGGGCAGCGCCGCGCAGCAGCTGTGGATGGCCGACCTGCTGCTGGCGGGCGGCAAGGTCGCGGCCGGCTACAACGAGCTGGCGCACGGCAACGACTTCACCCGCGTCGAGCTGACCGCCTCGGGCGAGGGCCTGGCCGGGGACGGCACCGGCCCGCTGGTGCTCGACGGCGGCAAGCAGGTCGTCAACAACCTCGCCCGCGCCGACGCCGTGGTCTTCCTCGCCCGGACCTCGGACGCTCCGGGCCCGCGCAGTCACTCCCACGTGATGGTCGACATGCGCGGGCTGTCCGACGACTCCCGCACCCACCTGCCGCGCTTCGGCACGGCCGGGGTACGGGGCTGCAGGATCGGCGGCGTGCAGTTCGACGGGTGCGAGGTCGCGCAGGACAGCATCACCGGCATCGTCGGCGATGCCGGAGGGGCCATGGAGACCGTCCTCAAGGCCTTCCAGACCACGCGGGGCGTGCTGCCGGGCATCGCGATCGGCGGGGCGGACACCCAGTTGCGCGTCGTCCTGCGCTTCGCGCTGGAGCGCCGGCTCTACGGGATGCCGATCGCCGAGCTGCCGTACACCCGGGCCACGCTGGTGGGCGCCTACCTGGATCTGCTGGCGGGCGACTGCCTGGCCCTGACGGCGGCTCGGGCGCTGCACGTGCTGCCGGGCCAGACCAGCGTGTACACGGCCGCCGCGAAGTTCCTGGTGCCCAAGCTGATCCAGGAGGTCAGCCACAGCCTGGCCACGCTGCTCGGCGCGCGGTCGTACCTGCGGGACGGGCCGTACGGCATCTTCCAGAAGAACCTGCGCGACCTGCCCGCGGCGACCTTCGGGCACGCCAACAGCACGGTCTGCCTGGCGACGATCATCCCCCAGCTGGCGCAGCTGGCCGGGCGCAGCTGGGGCGGTACGCAGCCCGCGGCACCCGAGCTGTTCCGCTTCGGCGGGGATCTGCCGGACCTTGACTTCGGCCGGCTCGCGATGAACGCCCGGGGAGTCGACGGTCTCAGCGGGGAACTGCTGGACGCGGCCGCCGAGTTCGCCGGTGACCCGCTGCTCGGGCCGCTGTGCACGGCGTTCACGGACGAGCTGGCCGAGCTGCGCCGGCTGTGTGCCGGGCTGCGGCCCAGGGACCGGACGGTGACGGCGGGCCCCGGCTCCTTCGCGCTGGCCGAGCGGTACACGGCCGTCCTGGCCGCCGCCTCCTGCCTGGGCCACTGGCGGCACGGCGTACGGCCCGGGGCCGCGGTGGACGGGCCGCCGGCCTGGCTGCTCGGTGCGCTGCACCGGCTGGCGGGGCGGCTGGGCCGCTCGGGCGGGCCGCTCGCGGCCGGTGTCGAGGACCGGGTGTGGGCCGAGCTGCTCGCGCGGTTCGAGGACCGGCGCAGCTTCGACACGGCTGCCGTCCCCATGGCCGGCTGACCCGGGCCGCCGCCGCTGAGCCCTGCTCCAGACCGACCCGGCCGACCCGGCCGACCGGACGACCTCGGCCTGACCCGCCACGCCCACCGATATCCCTTTCATCCACATTTGCTCATATTTGGAGTTCACTCATGTCCCACCCCAACGCCACCACCACCGGCCCGCAGGAGATCCAGGACTGGCTCGTCGAGCGCGTCGCGTTCTACCTGGAGCGCCCCGCCGACGAGATCGACACCGCCGGGCGGCTCGTCGAGATCGGTCTCGACTCCGTCTACGCCCTGACCCTGTGCGGCGACGTCGAGGACCGCTTCGGCCTGCTCGTCGAGCCGACCCTGGCCTGGGACCACCCCACCGTCGACGCGCTCACCGCCCATCTCGCCGAAGAACTGGCCAAGCGGTGAGCGAGCTCCGCGAACTCCCGCTCTCCGCAGGCCAGGAGGCGATGTGGTTCCTGCACCGGCTCGCCCCCGACAGCGACGCCTACAACGTGCTCGTCGCCGTCCGGGTCCGCACCGCACTGGACGAGTCCGCCCTGCGCCGGGCCGTCGCCGCGCTGGCCCGCCGGCACGAGCCGCTGCACTGCGTCTTCGCCGAGCGGGGCGGCCGCGCCCATGGCGTGCCGCGCCCGGACGGCTCCGTACCGCTCGACGTGCACGACGTCGGAGAGGTCACGGACACCCGGCTGGAGGAGCTGGCGCGGACCGCCGGGGCGGCGCCCTTCCGCCTCGCGCGGGAGTGGCCGTTCCGTGTGACGCTGCTGCGCCGCACCCCGGACGACGCCGCCCTCGTGCTGTCCGCGCACCACATCGTCACCGACGCCACCAGCCAGTGGCTGATGCTGCGCGACCTGCTCGACGCCTACGCCGGGACGCCGCGCGCCGCGCTGCGCACCACCTACGCCGACCAGGTCGAGGCCGAGCTGGAGCTCGCGGACAGCCCGTCGCGGGAACGGGCCGAACAGCACTGGCACCGGACCCAGTCGGGCGCCGCCGCGGCCGCCCTCACCCCCGACCACCCCCGTCCGGACGCGCCGGTGCTGCGCGGGGCCTCATACACGCGGGCACTGTCCAGCGAGCGTGCGCGCCGGCTGAACGCCACGGCGGCACGCACCGGGGTCACGCCCTTCGGACTGCTGCTGGGCACCTTCCAGGCCGCCGTGCACCGGGCCACCGCGCTGGACGACTTCGTCATCGGCTGCCCCGCCTCCACACGGGTCGGCGGCAGCACGGCCGAACTCGTCGGTTACCTGGTCAACTCCATCCCCCTGCGGGCCCGGTTCACCCCGCGGACCACGGTCGGCGAGGCCGTCCGGGCCGCCCACGAGGGGCTCCTCGGCGGCCTGCGGCACCTGCGCCACCCGGTGCGCACCCCGCAGTTCAGGCTCGCGGCCACCCTGGTGGCCGTCGACCGGCTGCCCGTGCCCGGCCTGGTCTCCCCGGCCGGGACCGAGTACGCGGGCCTGCGCCTGTCGCTGATGGACCTCCCCCACATGGAGGGCCAGTTCGACCTGAACCTCGAACTGCGCGGCGGAGCGGAGGAGATCACCATCGTCTTCCGCTACGCCAGCGACCTGTACGACCCGGCCACCGTCGAGCGGTTCGCCGACAGCTACCTGCGGATGATCGACACCGCCCTCGACGCCCCGGACACCGCCGTGTCCGACGTGGCCATCGTCGACGGCTCCCAGCTCTCGGAGCTGCTGAGCCTGGGCGCCGGAGACGACTGGTGACCCCGTTCCCGGCACCCACCGAAGCCCCCACGACCCCTCCTGCCCTTCTCCCCACGATTGAGGAAGCAGCATGAAACCCGCACCCGGATCCCCCAAGCGGCCCCTGGTCGACCGGATCACGAGCTGGAGCATCCACCACCGCAAACGCGCCGTACTGAGCTGGCTCGGACTCGTCGTCCTCGCCATCGCGCTCGGCGCGGGCCTCGGCAGCACGGCCAGGACCGAGCACGCACCGGGTGACACCGGCCGCGCGCAGCAGATGCTCGACGAGGCGATGGTCTACTCGCCGCCGCAGGAGAGCATCCTGATCGAGGCCAAGCCCGGAGACGGGGCCTACGCCGACAACCCGGCGATGGCCAAGGCCGCCAAGGAGATCGCGGAGGCACTGCGCGGGCTCGGCAAGGACGTCACCGGCGCGGAGTCCGTCTCGGACGTGAAGTCGCCGACCGACAGCGCGGCCGCCGCCTCCCGCTTCGTCTCGCCCGACGGCCGCTCCGCGATCGTCAAGTTCTCGGTGACCGGCCGGACCATGGAGCCCATCCAGCGGGCCGTGCTGGCCCAGCAGCAGGCGCACCCGGACGTGACCGTCACCGAGACGGGCGCGGCGAGCGTCAGCCTGGCCATCAACGACATCAAGAAGAAGGACTTCCAGCGGGCCGAGATCCTCTCGATCCCGCTGACCCTGATCATCCTCGCGGTGGTCTTCGGCTCCCTCATCTCGGCCGGCCTGCCGGTGCTGCTCTCCCTGGTGTCGGTCCTGACCGGCATGGCCCTGCTGATGTTCGCGGGCAGGTGGATCGCCATCGGTGACAGCACGCCCTCGGTGGTGCTGCTGATCGGCATGGCGGTCGGCGTCGACTACACCCTGTTCTACCTGCGCCGGGCCCGCGAGGAGCGCTCGGTGGGCCAGGACGTGGACACGGCCCTGCTGACGGCGGGCCGCACCTCCGGCAAGGCCGTGGTGGTGTCCGGCCTGACCGTCATGGCCTCGGTCGCCGGGCTGTTCTTCACCGGGGTGGAGACCTTCACCGGGATCACGGTCGGCACCATCGCCGTGGTCGGCGTGGCCGTCGTCAGCTCCGTCACCGTGCTGCCCGCGACGCTGTCCTGGCTGGGGGAGCGCGTCGACAACTGGCGGCTGCCCTTCCTCGGCCGCCGTACGGAGGTCCGCGACTCCCGCGTCTGGGGCGGCCTGGTCCGCATGGTCGTACGCCGCCCCCTGCTGTGGGGCGGCAGCGTCGCGATCCTGCTCGCCCTGCTCGCCGTACCGGCCGCCGGCATGAAGCTGTCGGACCCCGACCTCAAGCACCGGCTGCCCACGGACGTGCCCGCGCTCCAGGCGCTGGAGCGGCTCCAGGACGCCTTCCCCATCGACATCAAGCCCGCCGAGATCGTCGTGCGCGGCGAGAACCTCGCCGGACCCGAGGTCACCGGCGCCGTCGAGGCGCTGCGCGAACAGGTCACCCGCAGTGGCGGCAAGCTGCGGACGCCCGTCGACACCTCGCTGATCGCCGACGGCAAGCTGATGGTGATCCGGGTGCCGCTGGCCGGTGACGGCAAGGACGCGGAGTCGGTCGCGGCGCTCACCGAGCTGCGCGAGAACGCGCTGCCGGCCTCGCTCGGCAAGGTCGACGGCCTGGAGTTCGCCGTACAGGGCGACACCGCCAAGCAGGAGGACTTCAACAACACCCTCGCCGACCGCGTCCCGTACGTCTTCGGCTTCGTGGTGCTGCTGTCCTTCCTGCTGCTCGCGGCGGCCTTCCGGTCGCTGGTCATCCCGGTCGTGTCGATCCTGCTGAACCTGCTGTCGATCGGATCGGCGTACGGCGTGCTCACCCTGGTCTTCCAGGACGGCCACCTGTCCGGGCTGCTCGGCTTCCATTCCTACGGCGCGGTGGTGAGCTGGCTGCCGCTCTTCATGTTCGTCACGCTCTTCGGACTGAGCATGGACTACCACGTGTTCATCCTCAGCCGGGTGCGCGAGTACCGCGCGACGGGGCTGAGCACCAAGCAGGCCGTGATCGACGGCATTTCGCGCAGCGCGGGCGTGGTCACCAGTGCGGCAGCCGTCATGGTCGGCGTGTTCGCGGTCTTCGGGACGCTGTCCGCGATCGACTACAAGATGGTCGGCGTGGGCCTCGGCACGGCCGTGCTCATCGACGCCACCGTGGTCCGCGGCATCCTGCTGCCGGCCGCGCTCGCCCTCTTCGGCGAGGCCAGCTGGTCGATGCCGCGCTGGCTCCAGTGGCTGCCCGGCGTGAGCCTGGAGGGCGGCGAGAGCACGCCCGAGCCGGTGGCGAAGCCGGCCGCCGTGCTCGCCGCCGAGCGCTGACGCACGCCTGAGGCAGGTCTGCGGGCAGGCCCGACGCAGGCCTGCCCGCACACCCGACGCCCGCTCCGGGCACTCCTGAAGCATTCCCTCGCACGGCCGGGGCCCGCCGCAGCGCAAAAGGCCGGCCCCGGCCGTCCGGAATGTTTTCCGGTCACGGTGTCTCATAGTCGCCGTATAGAAATACCAACCATAATCAAGAACGTCAGACAGAGTAATCGAAGCAATCGAAGCCTTGTCTTTTCCATGAAGGGGCAGCCATGCCGGACAGGCCGTACAAGGGAATTCTGGCCACCATAGGAAACACTCCCCTGGTGGAACTGGAAGGGCTTCTCCCGAGTTTCGGTTCCAGGATCTTCGCCAAGGTCGAACGATTCAATCCCGGCGGCAGCATCAAGGACCGGTCGGCATTCCGCATGCTGATCGACGCCGTCCGTGACGGGACGCTCGTCCCGGGCCGCTCGGTCGTGGTGGAGTCCAGCTCCGGGAACCTCGCGGTCGGCATGGCGCAAATCTGCCGCTACCTCGGCCTGCGGTTCATCTGCGTGGTCGACGGAAAGACGACCGAGCAGAACCTGGCCATCCTGGCGGCCTACGGGGCCGAGGTGGAGGTGATCACCGAGCGCGACCCGGTCACCTCGGAGTACCTCCCGCTGCGCCTCGCCCGGGTGCGCGAGATCGTGGACTCCCTCCCGAACGCCTTCTGCGCCAACCAGTACGCCAACCTGCTCAACCCCAAGGCGCACGAGACCACCATGCGGGAGATCGAGCTCGCGCTCGACGGCCGCGTGGACTACCTCTTCGCCTCGGTCAGCACCTTCGGCACCCTGCGGGGCTGCACCGAGCACATCCGCCGCCAGGGCCTCGACACCACCGTGGTGGCCGTCGACGCCGAGGGAAGCGCGATCTTCGGCCAGGAGCCGGCGCAGCGGCTGATCCCCGGGCACGGCGCCTCGGTGGTGCCGCCGCTCATGGACCCGAACGCCGCGGACGAGATCGTCCACGTCACCGACCTCGAATGCGTGGTCGCCTGCCGCCGGATCGTCGGCCGGGAGGCCATTCTCGCAGGCGGCTCCTCGGGCGCCACGGTCGCCGCACTGCAGAAACTCCGGGACCGGATCCCGGACGGATCGAATTGTGTACTGATTTTCCCCGACGGCGGCGACCGTTATCTCGACACCATCTATTCCGACGCATGGGTGAGCCGCCATTTCGGCGAAATAAGCCACCTGTGGAAGGACTGAACGTGCTCATCCTCACCCATTCCGACGTCGAGGCCGTTCTCGACGGCCGCGAGCCGGAGAACGTAGCAGCCGTCGCGGACGCCTATCGGCTGCATTCCGCGGGCGACACCGTGGTACCGCACTCGGTGTTCCTGCGCTTCCCGGACCGGCCGCGCGACCGGATCATCGGACTGCCCGCCTTCCGCGGCGGGGACCGCCCGGTGGCCGGCATGAAGTGGATCTCCTCCTTCCCCGGCAACATCGAGCACGGCCTGCAGCGCGCCAGCGCCGCGCTCCTGCTCAACTCGCTGGAGACCGGCCACCCCGAGGCCCTCGTCGAGGGGTCGGTCATCTCCGCCCGGCGTACGGCGGCCAGTGCGGCCCTCGCCGCCCGGCTGCTGACGCAGGACCGCCGCCGCGACGGCGTCGCCCTCATCGGCTGCGGCGTCATCAACCTGGAGATCCTGCGGCACCTGACCGCCACCCTGCCCGAGCTGCGCACGGTCACCCTCTACGACCGGTCCCCGGAGCGGGCCCGGGAGTTCGGAGCCAGGATCGCCGGACTGGACCCGTCCCTCACCGTCGCCCAGGCGCCCACCGTCGAGGCCGCGCTCGGCGCCCACGGACTGGTCTCCTTCGCGACCACCGCGGGCACCCCGCACATCGGCCTGGACGCGGTGACCCCCGGCACGGTGGTCCTGCACATCTCGCTGCGCGACCTGCTGCCCGAGGCCCTGCTCGACGTGCACAACGTCGTCGACGACCCCGACCACGTCTGCCGCGAGAACACCTCGCTGGACCTGGCCGAACGCCTCAGCGGCAACCGCGGGTTCATCGACGCCTCCATCGGCGAACTCCTCCACGACGACGCGCCCCGCTTCGACCCGGCCCGCACCGTCGTCTTCTCCCCCTTCGGCCTGGGCGTGCTGGACCTCGCGCTCGCCGAGGCCGTGGTCACCGCAGCCCGCGACAAGGGCCTGGGCGTTCGGGTCGACGGCTTCCTGCCGGCCTGAGCGCACCCCGCCCCGCTCCACCCCGTTCCGCCCTGTTCCGCAATGTCCCGTCATCCGAAATCCCTTACCAGGAGCCGAAATTGAGCACCGAGCAGACCGACGACCGCACCTACCACGTCGTCCGCAACGACGAGGAGCAGTACTCGATCTGGTGGGCCGACCGTGAGATCCCGGCCGGCTGGCACACCGAGGGCACCACCGGTACCCGCGAGCAGTGCCTCGCCCGCATCGCCGAGGTCTGGACCGACATGCGCCCCCTGAGCCTGCGCGAGCGCATGGCCCAGGCCGACGTGGCCTGACCCCTTTCCGCTTCTCATTGCCCGGGCCTTTGACAGGAGTAGTAACCGTGAACACCGCACTGCTGCCGGAACGCTTCGCCGAGCAGGCGCGCCGGACACCGGACGCCATCGCCGTCGTCGACGGGAAGCGGAAGGTGACTTATCGGGAACTGGACCGCGCCGCCTCCCGGCTGGCGCACCGTCTGCGAGGTCTGGGAGCCGGTCCCGACGTCACCGTCGGCGTCGCCATGGAGCGCGGAGCCGGGCTGGTCACCGCACTCCTGGGCGTCTGGAAGTCCGGCGCCGCCTACGTCCCGCTGGACCCGGGCCACCCGGCCGCGCGGCTCGGCGGACTCGTTCGCGACAGTGGCGCCGCCCTCGTGATCGCCGAGGCCGAGGTGGCCGACGCGGTGCGCGACGGCGGTGCCACACCCCTCCCGCTCACGGAGCCGGACGAGTACGGGGCCGGGGTGGACGCGCACGGGGCCGACGCGCACGGGGCCGGGGCGGACGCGCACGGGGCCGGGGCCGGGGCCACCGATCCCGACTCGCTCGCCTACGTCATCTTCACCTCCGGCTCCACCGGCCGCCCCAAGGCGGTCGCCGTGACCCACGCCGGCATCGCCAACCGGGTCGACTGGACGGCCCGGACCCACGCCCTCTCCCCGGGCGACCGCATCCTCTTCAAGACCTCCGTCGGCTTCGACGCCGCGGGCTGGGAGGTCTTCGCCCCCCTGGTCACCGGAGCCACCGTCGTGATCGCCCCCGCCGGGGCCGAGCGCGACCCCGCCGCCCTGCTGCGCGCCGTCGCCGACCACGGCGTCACGGTCCTCCAGGTCGTCCCCTCCGTCCTGCGCCTGCTCGTCGCCGAGGGCGACTGGAGCGGCTGCTCCGCCCTGCGCCTGCTGTTCTGCGCCGGAGAGCCCCTGTACGGGGAGCTCGTCGCCGCCGCACGGAAGGCGGCCGGACCCGGCACGGCCGTCTGGAACACCTACGGCCCCACCGAGTGCTCCATCGACGTCACCGCGCAGCCCGTCGCCCCCGAGCAGGACTCCGGCCCCGTCCCCATCGGCCGCCCGCTCTCCGGGATGCGTGTCCTCGTACTCGGCCCGACCGGCGAACCGGTCCCCCTCGGCACCCCCGGCGAGCTGTACGCGGGCGGCCCCGGCGTGGCCCGTGGCTACCTCGGCCGGCCCGACCTGACCGCCGAGCGCTTCGTCCCCGACCCGTACGGCCCCGCGGGCTCCCGCCTGTACCGCACCGGCGACCTGGTGCGCTGGCGCTCCGACCGCACCCTGGAGTACATCGGCCGCCTCGACCACCAGGTCAAGATCAACGGTGTCCGGATCGAGCCCGGCGAGATCGAGGCCGTGCTCTCCGCCCACCCGCAGGTCACCGGCGTCGCCGTCACCGCCCACGCCACCGATGCCGGCAAGCGGCTCGCCGCCCACCTCACCGTCGACGGCGCCCTCGGCGCCCCCGGCGCGGACGAACTGCGCCGCTACCTCCGGGACCGGCTGCCCGACAGCCACGTCCCCTCCTTCTTCGCCTTCCCCGACGCCTTCCCCCTCACCCCAAACGGCAAGATCGACCGCGCCGCCCTGGCCCTCCCGGAGCCGCAGCAGAGCACCGGCGACGCCTTCGTCGCCCCCCGCGACGCGGCCGAGGAGCTCGTGGCCGGCGTCTGGGCCGAACTGCTGGGGCGCGAGCGCGTCGGCGCGGACGACAACTTCTTCGCCCTCGGCGGCACCTCCCTCCAGCTGACCCGCCTCGCGGCCCGGCTGCGCGCCGCCTCCGGCGAACAGATATCCCTGCGCGGCCTGTTCTCCGCCACCACCGTCGCCGCCCAGGCCGATCTCGTCCGCCGGACCGGACCGGCCGACCAGCCCGTCGTCCCCGTCCCCCGCGACGGCGAACTGCCGCTCTCCTCCGGCCAGCGCGGCCTGTGGTTCCTCGACCGGATGAACCCCGGCAGCACCGAATGGGTCGCCCCGCTCTTCCTGCGCCTGCCCGCCGACACCACGGCCGACGTCCTCCAGCGCGCCCTGAACGACCTCGCCGTACGCCACGAGGCGCTGCGCACCCGCTACCTGGAGACCGGCGGCCAGCCCTACCAGGTCATCGACCCCGCGACCGGCGTCGAACTGCGCGTCGAGGACACCCGCCGCGAGGACCTCGCCACCCTCTTCGACCAGCAGTTCGCCCGCGGCTTCGACCTCGCCGCCGGCCCGCTGTGGCGGGCCCTGCTGGCCCGCATCGAAGGTGAGGAGCACGTCCTGCTCCTCACGTTCCACCACATCGCCTGCGACGGCTGGTCCACGGTCGTCCTGGAACGCGAACTGCGCGCCCTGTGCGCCGACCACGCCGCCGGCCGCGCGCCGGACGCGCCCCTGCCGCAGGTCCAGTACGCCGACCACGGCACCTGGCAGCACAACCGGCTGACCGACACCTACGCCGCCACCGAACTCGCCCACTGGCGCACCGTCCTGGACGCCATGGCCCCCATCGAACTCCCCACCGACCGTCCGCGCCCCGCCACCCGCGACCCGCGCGGAGCCGTCCTGCCGGTCCGCATCTCCCCCGAGACCTCCGCCCGGCTCGTCGAGCTCGGCCGCGAGCACGGCGCCACCCCCTTCGTCACCCTCCTCACCGGCTTCGCCCTGCTCATGGCCCGCTGGACCGGCCAGTGGGACGTACCCGTCGGCACCCCGGTCGCCGGCCGCCTTCGTCCCGAGGTCGAGGGCACCGTCGGCTTCTTCCTGAACTCCCTGGTGATCCGCTGCGGACTGCACGAGGACATCGGCTTCACCGAGGCCCTGGTCCGGGTCCGCGACACCGCGCAGACCGCCTTCGCCCACCAGGAACTGCCCTTCGAGCGGATCGTGGAGGAGCTCCAGCCCGAGCGCGACCTCTCCCGTACCCCGCTGTACCAGGTCGCCTTCGACCTGCACAGCGAGGGCGTCACCAGCGTGGAGATGGCGGCTGAGGACCTGGACGCCTTCGCGGCCGCCTGGCGGGTCGCCAAGACCGACCTCTCCCTCTTCCTGCGGCAGTGCGCGGACGGCTCCTTCGAAGGCGTCCTCGAGTACGCCACCTCGCTGTTCGACACCGCGACCGTCCGCCGCATGTCCGCCCAGCTCGTCACCCTGCTGGACGCGGTCGCCGCCCGGCCCGGCACACCGCTCGGCGAGGTGCCGCTGCTCGGCGGGGCCGAGCTGGCCGAACTGCGCTGGGACGACACCGCGTACGAGGACCTCGGGGGCCTCGGGGACCGGACCGTCCTGGAACACTTCGAGGACCGGGCGGCCCGCACCCCCGAAGCGACCGCCCTGGTCTTCGACACGGGCACGCTGACCTACGGCGCGCTGGACACCGCCGCCAACCGGCTCGCCCACCGGCTGCTCGCCGGCGGCGCGGGGACCGGCGCACCCGTCGCGGTCCTCCTCGACCGCGGACCCGAGCTGGTCACGGCCCTCCTCGCGGTGTGGAAGGCGGGCGCGGCCTACGTCCCCGTCGACCCCTCCTACCCGGCGCAGCGGATCGCGCAGATCACCGCCACCGCCGGTACGGCGCTCGCGGTGACCGGGACCCGGTACGCGGACCGCTTCACCGGCACGGCCACCACGGCCTCGGCCGACGGCACCGGCACCGGCACCGGCATCCAGCTGGTCCTGGTGGACACGGCGGACGCCGCCGCCGACTTCGGCCCCGACACCGCCCCGGCGCGGACGAACGACCTGGACGGGCTCGCGTACGTCATCTTCACCTCCGGCTCGACCGGCCTGCCCAAGGGCGTCGAGGTACCCCACCGGGGACTCGTCAACCACGTCGCCTGGGCCGTACGGGAGCTGGCCGCGGCCGGCACCGGCGGAGCACCGCTGTTCTCCTCGGTCGCCTTCGACCTCGTCGTCCCCAACCTGTGGGCGCCGCTCGCCTGCGGCCAGCCGCTGACCCTGCTGCCCCAGGACAGCGACCTCTCCGAGCTCGGCAAGCGCCTCGTGGCCGCCGGACCGTTCAGCTTCATCAAGCTCACCCCCGGCCACCTCGACATCCTGACCCACCAGCTCACCCCCACCGAGGCGGGCGACCTCGCCCCGCTGCTCGTCGTCGCCGGCGAGGCCTTCACCGCCACCACGCTCCACCGCTGGCGGGAACTGGCCGCACACACCGGGCTGATCAACGAGTACGGGCCCACCGAGGCATCCGTGGGCACCAGCATCTACCCGGTGCCACAGCACACCGGTGCGGTCGTCCTGCCCATCGGCCGACCGCTGCCGAACATGCGGATGTACGTCCTGGACCCGGCGATGCGGCCCGTACCGACCGGAGCCACCGGGGAGCTGTACGTCGGCGGAACCGGTGTGGCACGCGGCTACGCCGGACGCCCCGACCTGACCGCCGAGCGCTTCCTGCCCGACCCGTTCGGCCCGGCCGGCGCACGCTGCTACCGCACCGGAGACCTGGTCCGCCGCGGCGGCGACGACCAGATCCACTTCCTCGGCCGCACCGACGACCAGGTCAAGATCCGCGGCTACCGAGTCGAGCTCGGCGAGGTGCAGTCCACGCTGACCGGCCACTCCGGCGTCCGCGAGGCCTTCGTCACCACCACCGACGACGGCGAACTCGCCGCGTACGTGGTCACCGCGACCCCGGGCGAGGTCCCCGACGGCCTCGCCGACCACCTGGCGGCCCACCTCCCCGAGTACATGGTCCCGGCGACCTTCACCGCCCTGGAGGCCCTCCCCCTCAACGCCAACGGGAAGGTCGACCGCAAGGCCCTCCCGGCCGCCGGCGACCGGGCCCCGGACTCCGCCTCCACCGCACCGAGCGGGCCCGCCGAGGAACTGATCGCCGAGATCTGGCACGAGCTCCTCGGAGTCCGGGCCGGAGCGCACGACAACTTCTTCCACGTCGGCGGCAACTCCATCCTCGCCATCCGCCTGATCTCGCGCATTCAGGAGGAGTTCGAGATCGACTTCACCGTCCGCGCGGTCTTCGAAGGCCCGACGGTCGCCCGCCTCGCGGTCGCCGTCGAGGAGCGCATCCGCGCCCAGCTCGAAGCCCTCCCCGACGCCCAACTCTTCAACGACGCCTCGCTGACCAAGGAGCACAACGCATGAGCACCGGTGAGATGGAGCAGGCCGTGGTGGCCCGTTCGTCCGGTACGGACGACACCACCGCGGGCGACGCGGCAGCACTGCGCGCCGAACTGCTGCGCCGCCGCCTCGCCGGGCGGGCCGGCGCCGCCCGGCGCACCACCGGGATCGCCCGTGCCGACCGGGAGCAGCCCCTGCCGCTCTCCTACGGCCAGCAGCAGATGTGGTTCCTCAGCCGCCTGGAGCCCGAGTCCGCCGAGTACCACGTCCCGCTCGTCCTGCGGATGCGCGGCCCCCTCGACGCCGACGCCCTCGACACCGGCTGGCAGCGCCTCGTCGCACGCCACGAGATCCTGCGCACCCGCTACGGCCTCGACGGCGACGAGCCCGTCCAGCTGATCGACGCCCCCCGGGCACAGCTGCTGGAGCGCACCGAAGCCGCCGACGAGGCGCAGGCCCGTGCGCTCGTCCGGGCCGACCTGGACCGCCCGTTCGACCTGGCCCGCGAATGGCCCGTCCGGGCCCGGCTCATCCGCCTCGCCGCGGACGAGCACGTCTTCGCCGTCGTCTTCCACCACATCGCCTGCGACGCCTGGTCCATCGGCGTCATCGGCCAGGAGATCGGCGAGCTGTACGCCGGCGCCGAGCCCGCCCCGCTGCCCGTCCAGTACGCCGACTACGCCGCCTGGCAGCGCACCGAGGTGACCGGCCAGGTCCTCGACCGCCACCTCGGCCACTGGAAGGACCGCCTCGCCGGGCTGGCCCCGCTGGAACTGCCCACCGACCGGCCGCGCCCCGCCGTACGCGACGGCGCCGGTGACGCCGTCGCCTTCACCGTCCCCGACGAGCTCGCGGCACGGTTGCGGACGCTGGCCCACCGCCACGACGCCACGCTGTTCATGACCTTCCTCGCCGCCTGGCAGACCCTGCTCTCGAAGTACACCGGCAGCGGCGACATCGCCGTCGGCACGGTCGTCTCCGGCCGCGGCCGGCCCGAGCTCCAGCAGCTCATCGGCTACGGCATCAACAGCCTGGTGCTGCGCGGCAGCCTGGACGGCGACCCCTCCTTCGCGGGCCTGCTCGCCGACACCCGCTCCACCGTGCTCGACGCGTACGACCACCAGGACCTCGCCTTCACCCGCCTGGTGGAGGAGCTCAAGCCGGAGCGCGACCTCTCCCGCACGCCCGTGTTCCAGGTCGCCTTCACCATGCACGGCGAGCGGACGGCCGCCTTCGACCTGCCGGGCATCGCGGTGACCCCGTACGAGGGCACGAGCCGGATCGCCAAGTTCGACCTGGACCTCCAGATCAAGGAGGCCGGCGACGGCACCCTCTCCGGGCACCTGGAGTACGCCACCTCCCTCTTCGACCGCCGCACGATCGAGCGGATGGCCGGGCACCTGCTGCGCCTGCTCACCGGCATCGCGGACGCTCCGCAGTCCCGGCTCTCCTCCATCGGGGTCATCGGCGACGAGGAACTGGCCCTGCTGACCGGTGACGCCGAGACGGTACCGGTGACGCGCCGGGTGCACGAGGTGTTCGAGGAGCAGGTGGCGCGGACACCGGACGGCACCGCGCTCTCCTTCGAAGGTGTCGAGCTGAGCTATGCGGAGCTGAACGCCCGGGCGAACCGGATCGCGCACGTCCTGCGCGCCAAGGGCGCCGGCCCGGAGACCCTGGTCGGCCTGTGCCTGGAACGCTC
>NZ_JBSGXU010000046.1:0-47644 GCF_053610205.1 Streptomyces sp. NPDC054932
GCCTTATGGCGGGGGCCTTTTTTTTGTTTTATCGGACCCGTGCCGCCGCCGCATCGATGAACGCGGTCAGGGCCTCCTCGAAGCGGGCCTCGATCGCGACGACCTCCTGGAGGTCATCGGCATGGCCGATGGACCCGAGGTGCGTCGAAATCGCGGCCATCAGCGGACGCAGGCCAGGGTCGTCGGCGACGAGACGCAGACGGAAAGCGGCGGCTTCGGCGGCCGCCCCCAGACGGTCGCTGTCCAGCTGGGCGGTCTGGAGTTCCTCGCGGCTGTCCTGGTCCCGCAGGGCCCGCCGCCGGCGGAACCACAGTGTGATCAGCCCGCGTTTGAGTTCGGTGACCGCGGCGGCGTACGCGCTGTACGCGGCGAGCCGCTCCTGCCGGAGCCGTTCCACCCGGCTCACCGCCTCCGCGCGTTCGGCGCTGCGCCGCTGGAACAGGTACGTGCTCCAGGAGCCGATCAGCGTGCCGCCGACGGCGACCGCGCTGGTGAGAACAGCGAGAAGGGTATTCACCCGCAGGAGTCGACCACACGGCCCGCGGAAGCGACAGGGGGCGGGTCAGTCGCCCTTGCGCTGTTCCGGGACGCGGAAGGCCAGGATGGCCATGTCGTCCGAGGCGGGTTCGGCGGCGAAGCGTTCCACTGCCCGCAGGACCCGGGAGGCCACCGCGCCCGCGGTGAGGCCCGTACAGGTGGTCAGGACCTCGGCGAGGCCGTCGTCGCCGAGCATGCGGGTGCCCTCGCGGCGTTCGGTCACGCCGTCCGTGACGCAGAGCAGGACATCACCGGGGTCGAGCGTGAGGGTCTGTTCGTAGAGGTCCAGGTCGTCGATCACGCCCAGCAGGGGCTGCGGGTCCGCGGCAGCGTCGACCTGGCCGTTCGGGCGCAGGCGCAGCGGCAGCGGGTGGCCCGCGCAGACGACCTTCATCAGGGCGCCGCCGTCGGGCTGGGGGTGCAGCTCGCCGTAGAGGAGGGTGAGGAAGCGGCTGCGGGCGCCCTCGTCGAGGATGGCCGCGTTGAGGCGTTCGAGGACCGCCGGGCCGCCGAGGCCCTCGCGGGCGAGCAGGCGCAGTGCGTGCCGGGCGAGGCCGGTGACGGCGGCCGCCTCGGGGCCCGTACCGCAGACGTCGCCGATGGCGAAGCCGTACGCGCCGTCGCGGATCGGGAAGACGTCGTAGAAGTCGCCGCCGACCTCGTTGCCCTCGCCGGCCGCACGGTAGATGACCTCGACCTCCATGCCGGGGATCGCGGGGGAGCCGGGCGGCAGCAGGCTGCGCTGGAGGGAGCGGCTGATCGCGGTGCGCTCGGAGTAGAGGCGGGCGTTGTCGAGGGCCAGGGCGGCCCGGCGGGAGAGGTCCTCGGCGAGTTCGAGGATCTCCTGGCGGAAGTGCTCCTCGCGGGGCTTGCCGAGGGTGAGCAGGCCGATCACGCGGTTGCGGGCGAGGAGGGGCAGGACCACCGTCTCGCCGCCGACCGCGAGGGCCGTCTCCGGCCACGGGCGGGCGCCGGCCTCGCGGACCGGCTCGGGCGGGCTGACCCGGGAGAGCAGGTCCTTGAGCCCGTCGATGCGGTCCTCGTCCTCGTGGAGGACGTAGGAGAGGTACGGGTCGGAGGACTGGTCGGCGATCGTGTAGACGGCGCACCAGGTGGCGAGGGTGGGGACGGTCATCTGGGCCATCAGGGCCAGGGTCTGGTCCCGGTCGAGGGTGCCGGCCAGCAGGTCGGAGGCCTCGACGAGGAAGGAGAGGGAGCCGCGGCGCAGGCGTTCCAGTTCGCCGAGGCGGGCGGACTCGACGGCGAGGGCGATGCGGTCGGCGGCGAACTGGAGGTGCAGGGCCTCTTCGTTGGAGTAGCGGCCGGGGGTTTCCGCGGCGACGCCGAGCGAGCCGGTGAGGCGGCCCTCCACCTTGAGGGGGACGGTGACGGCCGAGCGCATGCCGGTGGCCTCCAGGAGCGGGACGGCTCCGGGGGAGGCGATCAGGTCGTCGTGGACGGCGGGCATGCGGGCGGAGCCGTAGCGGTTGGTGCCGGCCTCCACGGGAACGCGGGCGAAGCGCTGGCGGGTGGAGGGCAGACCGGTGGTTGCGCGGACCTCCAGCTCGGTCTCGTCGTCGGTGGCGAGCAGCAGGAAGGCGGCGTCGGCGTCGAGGAGGTCGCGGGCGCGTTCGACGGTGCGCTGGAGGAGCCCGTCGAGGTCGTCGGGGGCGGGGGAGCCGATGAAGACCTCGAAGGGGTCCGCGGCGCGCGGCTCGGTGAAGTGGCCGCTGTCCGAGGTGGGTACCCGTACCGGGGTCTGGAGCAGGGCGCGCTCGTCGTCGTGGACCAGGAGGCAGACGATGGAGGGTTCGCCGTGGGCGTCGCGGACCCGCAGGTGGGAGGCGAAGACGGGGATGACGCGGCCGTCGGAGCCGCGGACGCCGTAGCTGCCCTCCCAGCGGGACAGACGCAGGGCCTCGGCGATGCCGGTGCCGGTGCCGGGGGTCTGGGGCCAGGCGGCGAGCTCGGCGAGCGGGCGGCCGAGGGCCTTCTCGGCGGGGTGGCCGAAGATGTGCTCGGCGTCCTCGTTCCAGGCGGAGATGGAGTCGTCCGCGTCGATCTGGAGGACGGCGACGCGGACCCGGCTGTCGGCCAGGGGCAGCAGCTGATCGGGGACGACGGGGCCCGCGGAGCGGGTACCGACCGGCCGGTCTGGGAGGTCGAGGCGGAACCACACGTGCTTGTGGGTGGCGGTGTACTCGACGCCCCAGCGGGTGGCGAGGGCGGCGCAGAGCATCAGGCCGCGGCCGTTCTCGCGGTCGGGGTCGGCGTAGGGGCGCTCTCCGGGGTGCTGGAGCGGGAGCTCACGCTCCGGATACCGGTCGGCGACCTCGACCCGTACGCCGCCCTCGGCGCGCAGGCACAGGACCTCGGCCCGGGTGCCGGCGTGGACCACGGCATTGGTGACGAGCTCGCTGGTGAGGACCACCGCGTCGTCGACGATGTCCGCGAAACCCCAGCCGTGCAGGGTGTCGCGGACGAACCCGCGGGCGGCGGCGACCGAGCGCCCGAGGGGATCGAAGCTGGCAGCCGCCCGTGCCGTGATCACGAGTCTCCTTCGACGCGGTTGGACATCGGGTGCCAGGTTACTTACCTTCGCGGTCGGCATGGTGCCGTCGTCGGGGATTCCACCCGCAGGGTACGGCGGGTGTGCGATGGTGCCGAAGTGTTATGGCCGGGTTCGGCCAGGGTGAAACACTGGGCAGGCTTGCAGAGCCGGCTTGTGATGAGTCAGGCGTCCGGTGGAAGAGTGGTCGACCCTTTCGGGAGGGACACGGTGGAGTCTGGCGCAGCGGTGCGGCGTACGGGAACGCGGCCGAAGGGCGGACGTTCCCGGCGCAGTGGCACGACGGAGGTCGATACCGCCGCTCTGAACCGGCTGCTCACGGCCCTGGTGTCGATGCGGGACGGGAACTTCCGCAAGCGGCTGACGGTGTCCGGCGAGGGCGTGATGGCGGAGATCGCCGCCGTCTACAACGAGGTCGCCGACCGCAATCTCCACCTGACCGGGGAGCTGTCCCGGGTGCGGCGGATGGTGGGCCGCGAGGGCAAGCTGAGCGAACGGCTGGAAACAGGCGCCTGTGAGGGCTCCTGGGCGGCCGCGATCGATGCCTCGAACCAGTTGGTGGACGATCTGGCCCGGCCGGTGTCCGAGGTGGGCCGGGTGCTGTCGGCGGTGGCCGAGGGCGATCTGGACCAGCGGATGGATCTGCGGACGCAGGCGGCCGAGGGGGCCGGGCATCCGCTGCGCGGGGAGTTCCTGAAGGTCGGGCGTACGGTCAACAACCTGGTCGACCAACTGTCCGCGTTCACCGACGAGGTGACGCGCGTGGCGCTGGAGGTGGGTACCGAGGGCAAGCTCGGTGGCCAGGCGCAGGTACGCGGAATGTCGGGTTCCTGGAAGGACCTGACCGACTCCGTCAACACGATGGCGTACCGGCTCACCGCGCAGGTGCGTGATATCGCTCTCGTCACGACGGCGGTGGCCAAGGGCGATCTGTCGCGCAAGGTCACGGTGCACGTGGCCGGCGAGATGCTCCAGCTGAAGAACACCGTGAACACGATGGTGGACCAGCTGTCGTCCTTCTCCTCCGAGGTGACCCGTGTCGCCCGCGAGGTGGGTACGGAAGGCGAGCTGGGCGGCCAGGCGAAGGTGCCCGGGGTCGCGGGCGTGTGGAAGGACCTGACCGACTCGGTCAACACCATGGCCGGGAACCTGACGGCCCAGGTGCGCGGGATCGCGCAGGTGACGACGGCGGTCGCGAACGGCGACCTGTCGCAGAAGGTACGGGTCAGCGCGCGCGGCGAGGTGGCGCAGCTGGCCGAAACGATCAATCAGATGACCGAGACGCTGCGGACCTTCGCGGACGAGGTCACGCGGGTGGCCAGCGAGGTCGGGGCCAAGGGTCTGCTCGGCGGTCAGGCGCAGGTGCCGGGTGCCGCGGGGACGTGGAAGGACCTCACGGACTCGGTGAACACGGTCTTCCGCAACCTCACCACGCAGGTGCGGGACATCGCGCAGGTGACGACGGCGGTGGCCAACGGTGACCTGTCGCAGAAGGTCACGGTCGACGTGGCCGGCGAGATGCTGGAGTTGAAGAACACCGTCAACACGATGGTGGACCAACTGTCCTCCTTCGGCGCGGAAGTGACGCGTGTGGCCCGCGAGGTCGGCGTCGAGGGTGAGCTCGGCGGCCAGGCGCAGGTGCCGGGTGCCGCGGGGACGTGGAAGGACCTCACCGACTCGGTGAACACCGCCTTCCGCAACCTCACGGGTCAGGTGCGCAACATCGCGCAGGTGACGACGGCGGTGGCCAACGGCGACCTGTCGCAGAAGGTCACGGTGGACGTCTCCGGTGAGATGCTCCAGCTGAAGAACACCGTGAACACGATGGTGGACCAGCTGTCCTCCTTCGCGGACCAGGTCACGCGGATGGCGCGGGACGTGGGTACGGAGGGCCGGCTCGGCGGCCAGGCCCGGGTGGAGGGGGTTTCGGGCACCTGGAAGGAGCTCACCGACTCCGTCAACTTCATGGCCGGGAACCTGACGTCGCAGGTGCGCCAGATCGCGCAGGTGACGACGGCGGTGGCCCGGGGCGACCTGTCCCAGAAGATCGACGTGGACGCCCGGGGCGAGATCCTGGAGCTGAAGAACACCATCAACACGATGGTCGACCAGCTCTCGGCCTTCGCCGAGCAGGTGACCCGGGTGGCACGGGACGTGGGTACGGAGGGCCGGCTCGGCGGTCAGGCGCAGGTGCCCGGGGTGGCCGGCGTATGGCGTGACCTGACGGATTCCGTGAACGGCATGGCCGGGAACCTGACCTCGCAGGTGCGCAACATCGCCCAGGTCGCGACGGCCGTGGCGCGCGGTGACCTCTCGCAGAAGATCGACGTGGACGCCCGGGGCGAGATCCTGGAGCTGAAGAACACCCTCAACACCATGGTCGACCAGCTCTCGAACTTCGCGGAGCAGGTGACGCGGGTGGCTCGTGAGGTGGGTACCGAGGGCATCCTCGGCGGCCAGGCGGAGGTGAAGGGGGTCTCCGGTACCTGGAAGGACCTCACGCAGTCCGTCAACTTCATGGCGAACAACCTGACGTCCCAGGTGCGCAACATCGCCGAGGTGACCACGGCGGTGGCCATGGGCGACCTCTCCAAGAAGATCACGGTCGACGCCAAGGGCGAGATCCTCGAACTGGTCACCACCGTCAACACGATGGTGGACCAGCTGTCGTCGTTCGCGGAGCAGGTGACGCGGGTGGCCCGTGAGGTGGGCTCCGAGGGCATCCTCGGCGGTCAGGCCCGGGTGCGCGGGGTGACGGGCATCTGGAAGGACCTGACCGACAACGTCAACCTGATGGCCAACAACCTGACCTCCCAGGTGCGCAACATCTCCCAGGTCTCGGCGGCGGTCGCCAACGGCGATCTGACGAAGAAGGTCACGGTCGAGGCGCGCGGCGAGGTCGCGCAGCTCGCCGACACCGTCAACACGATGGTGAAGACCCTGTCGTCCTTCGCGGACGAGGTGACCCGGGTGGCCCGTGAGGTGGGTACGGAGGGACGCCTGGGGGGTCAGGCGCACGTGCCGGGCGTCTCGGGGACGTGGAAGGACCTCACCGACTCGGTGAACTTCATGGCCTCCAACCTCACCGGTCAGGTGCGGCAGATCGCCATGGTCACGACCGCCATCGCCAAGGGCGACATGACCAAGAAGATCGACATCGATGCCCGGGGCGAGATCCTGGAGCTCAAGACCACCATCAACACGATGGTCGACCAGCTGTCCTCCTTCGCCGACCAGGTGACCCGGGTGGCCCGCGAGGTGGGCACCGAGGGCATCCTGGGCGGTCAGGCCCGGGTCCGGGACGTCGACGGCACCTGGCGGGACCTGACCGAGTCCGTGAACGAGATGGCCGGGAACCTCACCCGGCAGGTGCGCGCGATCGCGGCCGTGGCCACCGCGGTGACCCGCGGCGACCTCAACCTGAAGATCGACGTGGACGCGGCGGGCGAGATCCAGGTCCTTCAGGACAACATCAACACGATGATCGCGAACCTGCGCGACACCACCCTGGCCAACAAGGAGCAGGACTGGCTCAAGGGCAACCTGGCCCGGATCTCCGCCCTGATGCAGGGCCGCCGGGAGCTCGACGACGTCGCCTCGCTGATCATGAGCGAGCTGACCCCGGTGGTATCGGCGCAGCACGGCGCCTTCTTCCTGGCCCTGCCGGCCGGCGGCACCACCGAGATCGGGACGGACGGGGGCGCCGACGGCTCGTACGAGCTGCGGATGCGCGGGAGTTACGCGTACGCGGGCGGCCAGATGCCGATCTCCTTCCGGCCGGGGGAGGGCCTGATCGGGGCGGTCGCCGAGGAGAAGCGGATGATCCTCGTCGAGAACACCCCGCCGGGTTACCTGAAGATCTCCTCGGGTCTGGGCGAGGCGCCGCCGGCGCACGTGATCGTGCTGCCGGTGCTCTTCGAGGGGAAGGTGCTCGGCGTCATCGAGCTGGCGTCCTTCACGCCCTTCACGCAGATCCAGAAGGACTTCCTCAGCCAGATCGCCGAGATGATCGGTACGAGCGTCAACACCATCAGCGTCAACTCCAAGACGGAGATGCTGCTGAAGCAGTCGCAGGAGATGACCGAGCAGCTGCGCGAGCGCTCCGACGAGCTGGAGAACCGGCAGAAGGCCCTGCAGGCCGCCAATGCGGAGCTGGAAGAGAAGGCCGAGCTGCTGGCCCAGCAGAACCGGGACATCGAGGTGAAGAACACCGAGATCGAGGAGGCCCGGCAGGTCCTGGAGGAGCGTGCCGAGCAGCTCGCGGTCTCGATGCGCTACAAGTCCGAGTTCCTGGCGAACATGTCGCACGAGCTGCGCACGCCGCTCAACTCGCTGCTGATCCTGGCCAAGCTGCTCGCCGACAACGCTGACGGGAACCTCTCGCCGAAGCAGGTGGAGTTCGCCGAGACCATCCACGGCGCGGGTTCGGACCTGCTGCAGCTGATCAACGACATCCTCGACCTGTCGAAGGTCGAGGCGGGCAAGATGGACGTCTCGCCGACCCGGATCGCACTGGTCCAGCTCGTGGACTACGTGGAGGCGACCTTCCGGCCGCTCACGGCGGAGAAGGGCCTGGACTTCTCGGTGCGGGTCTCCCCGGAGCTGCCCGCCACCCTGCACACCGACGAGCAGCGGCTGCTCCAGGTGTTGCGCAACCTGCTGTCGAACGCGGTGAAGTTCACCGACAGCGGCGCGGTGGAGCTGGTGATCCGGCCGGCCGGTGCCGATGTGCCGACGGCCATCCGCGAGCAGCTCCTGGAGGCCGGTTCGCTGCGGGAGGCGGACGCGGATCTGATCGCCTTCTCGGTCACGGACACCGGGATCGGGATCGCGGCGAGCAAGATGCTGGTGATCTTCGAGGCGTTCAAGCAGGCGGACGGGACGACGAGCCGCAAGTACGGCGGAACCGGCCTGGGGCTGTCCATCAGCCGGGAGATCGCCCGGCTGCTGGGCGGCGAGATCCATGCGGCCAGCGAGCCCGGCCGCGGGTCCACCTTCACGCTGTACCTGCCGCTGCACCCGAGCGAGCTCCCGCCGCAGGGGTACGCGCCGCCGACGCCCGGTGGTGCCCGCGGCGAGCTGTACCGCAGGGCGCAGGACGGGGGGCGGCCCGCACTGCCGGGGACCAAGGCCGGGCCCGCCCCCGTACCGTCCGTGCAGGCCCAGCCGGTACGGCCGGCGCTGTCGGCGGCCGAGCCGGCCGGGCAGGGGCAGGGGGGCGGGGCGGCGCTGTTCCGGAGGCGGCGCAAGGCGGCGAGTGATCTGGAGCCGCGCACGGCGGTGCCGGGGCAGCCGAACGCAGTGGGGGCCGAGGACGGCTGGGGCAGCGCGGAGGAGGAGCTTCCGGTGGTGCCCCGGACGTACGACTTCCACGGGGAGAGGGTGCTCATCGTGGACGACGACGTTCGCAACGTCTTCGCGCTCACCAGCGTGCTGGAACAGCACGGACTGGCCGTGCTGTACGCGGAGAACGGGCGGGAGGGCATCGAAGTCCTGGAGCAGCACGACGATGTGACGGTCGTACTGATGGACATCATGATGCCCGAGATGGACGGGTACGCGACGACCTCGGCGATCCGGCGGATGCCGCAGTTCGCGGGGCTGCCGATCATCGCGCTGACGGCCAAGGCGATGAAGGGGGACCGGGAGAAGGCGATCGACTCCGGTGCTTCCGACTACGTCACCAAGCCGGTCGATCCCGACTACCTGCTGTCGGTGATGGAGCAGTGGATGCGCGGCAAGTGATCGCCGGGAGAGCGGACGGGCGCGGGTGGCCGACCCAACGTGCCCGAAGCGGTGTGGGAGCGCGGTGAACGGGGAACCTTCTGCTCTCCCACCACGTTTCTGCTTCGTGCACAGTGACATCTTGGTGACAGGGTGTGGCGATCTCGGGACTGGGGCTACGGTGACCGGCACAAGGACGGACGGCGCAAGGATGCCGTCCTCTGGGGCGGGGCCCGGCGCACAGGCCGGAGCCAGGAGCCGGGGAGGCCCCGTGCCGGGGCGAGGAGGACAGGGCATGGTGCAGAAGGCCAAGATCCTCCTGGTCGACGACCGGCCGGAGAATCTGCTGGCGCTGGAGGCCATCCTCTCCGCGCTCGATCAGACACTGGTCCGGGCGTCGTCGGGGGAGGAAGCGCTCAAGGCGCTGCTGACGGACGATTTCGCGGTCATCCTGCTGGATGTCCAGATGCCGGGCATGGACGGATTCGAAACGGCCGCGCACATCAAGCGGCGGGAACGGACCCGGGACATCCCGATCATCTTCCTCACCGCGATCAACCACGGTCCGCACCACACGTTCCGCGGCTACGCGGCGGGTGCGGTCGACTACATCTCCAAGCCCTTCGACCCGTGGGTGCTGCGGGCCAAGGTGTCGGTCTTCGTGGAGCTGTACACGAAGAACTGCCAACTGCGCGAGCAGGCGGCCCTGCTGCGGCTCCAGCTGGAGGGCGGCAGCTCCAACGGCATGGACGCGAGCAAGGAGACGGCCGGACTGCTGGCCGAGCTCTCCGCGCGGCTCGCGGCGGTCGAGGAGCAGGCCGAGGCGCTGACCAAGCAGCTCGGCGAGGATTCGGCGGACCCGGGCGTGGTGGCGACCGCGGCGCACCTGGAGCGCAAACTCACCGGACTGCGGCGGGCGCTCGACGCACTGGAGCCCGGCACCGCCGGAGGGGCTCCGGCTCTGCCTGCGCAGAACTGACCGTGCTCGGGTCGGTACTGGCGGTGCGTCAAAGCGCCTACGGAGCCGACGACACGAACGGGTGAAGGGGTGGGCACGCGTGTCCACCGGCGCGCGCAACGGTAACCTCGGGCCCATGGCCTCAAGTACGTCCGGTAAGGGTTCCCAGAGCACCGCGGGCACCGCGAAGGGCCGCACCGGCCGTACGACGGCGCCGGCGAAGAAGGCGGCGCCCGCGCGCAAGCCGCCCGCGAAGAAGGCCGCGGCCGCCAAGCGCGCCCCGGCCAAGAAGGCCGCGGCAAAGCCCGCGCCCTCGCCGACCGGGGGCGTGGTGCGGCTGGTGCGCGCCCTCTGGCTCGGCTGTGCGCACGCCGTCGGCGCCGTCTTCCGCGGGATCGGCCAGGGGGCCAAGAATCTCGACCCCGCCCACCGCAAGGACGGCGTCGCGCTGCTGCTGCTCGCCCTCGCGCTGATCGTCGCCGCGGGTACCTGGTCGAATCTGAGCGGTCCTGTCGGTGATCTGGTCACGATGCTGATCACCGGTCTCTTCGGACGGCTGGACCTGCTCGTGCCGATCCTGCTGGGTGTCATGGCGGTGCGTTTCATCCGCCATCCCGAGCAGAGCGATGCCAACGGCCGCATCGGCATCGGGCTGTCCGCCCTCGTCATCGGGATCCTCGGTCTGGTCCACATCGCCTGCGGGGCGCCGGGCCGCGACGAGGGCACCACCGCGATGCAGAACGCGGGCGGGCTCATCGGCTGGGGCGCCTCCAAGCCGCTGATCTTCACCATGGGTGCGCCGCTGGCCGTGCCCATGCTGGTACTGCTGACGATCTTCGGGCTGCTCGTGGTCACCGCGACCCCGGTCAACGCGATCCCGCAGCGGCTGCGCCGCCTCGGCATCCGGCTCGGGATCGTCGCCCCGAACGAGTACGACGAGGGCTACGGCGACGAGGCCGAGGGCGCCGCCGGTGACCGGCACGACCCGGAGCGGTGGCGGGCCCGTACGGGAGCCGACGCGGGCTCCGGGGACCCGGTGGACGAGGCCGAGGAGGAGGCGCTCGCCCGGCGGCGCAGGCCGCGCAGGTCCTCGGCCCGGTCGGGCGCGGAGCGGGAGATGGACGCCGTCGACGTGGCCGCGGCGGCCGCCGCCGCGCTGGACGGGGTGGTCTACGGCGGAATGCCGCCCTCCCCGCTCGTCGCCGACCTCACGCAGGGGATCACCGTCGAGCGGGAGGGCGCGGAGGCCACCGCTGCGGTGCCGACCGCCCGCGGGGAGCGTCCCGTACCGGCCGCCGCTCCCGCCACCCCCGAGGAGCGGCCGCCGCACGCCACCACCGCCGCCGCCTCGGGGACGCTGTCGGTGCCCGACCTGACCAAGGCCCCGCCGGAGCCCCAGGCGCTGCCGCCGCGCGCCGAGCAGCTCCAGCTGCGCGGGGACATCACGTACGCCCTGCCCTCGCTCGACCTGCTGGAGAAGGGCGGGCCCGGCAAGACCCGCAGCGCCGCCAACGACGCGGTCGTCGCCTCGCTGCGCAACGTGTTCACCGAGTTCAAGGTCGACGCGGACGTCACCGGCTTCACCCGCGGGCCGACCGTCACCCGGTACGAGGTCACGCTCGGCGCTGCGGTCAAGGTCGAGCGGATCACCGCGCTGACCAAGAACATCGCCTACGCCGTGGCCTCGCCGGACGTGCGGATCATCAGCCCGATCCCGGGCAAGTCCGCGGTCGGCATCGAGATCCCGAACACCGACCGCGAGATGGTCAACCTGGGTGACGTACTGCGCCTCGCGGACGCGGCCGAGGACGACCACCCGATGCTGGTGGCGCTCGGCAAGGACGTCGAGGGCGGCTACGTCATGGCCAACCTCGCCAAGATGCCGCACGTGCTGGTCGCCGGCGCCACCGGCTCCGGCAAGTCCTCCTGCATCAACTGCCTGATCACCTCCGTCATGGTCCGGGCCACCCCGGAGGACGTCCGGATGGTGCTCGTGGACCCCAAGCGGGTCGAGCTGACGGCGTACGAGGGCATCCCGCACCTGATCACACCGATCATCACCAACCCCAAGCGGGCCGCCGAGGCGCTCCAGTGGGTCGTGCGCGAGATGGACCTGCGCTACGACGACCTGGCCGCCTTCGGCTACCGGCACATCGACGACTTCAACCAGGCCATCCGGGACGGCAAGATCAAGCTGCCGCCGGGCAGTGAGCGGGAGCTCAGCCCCTACCCGTACCTGCTGGTGATCGTCGACGAGCTGGCCGACCTGATGATGGTCGCCCCGCGCGACGTCGAGGACTCGATCGTCCGGATCACCCAGCTGGCCCGGGCGGCCGGCATCCACCTGGTGCTCGCCACCCAGCGGCCCTCGGTGGACGTGGTCACCGGACTCATCAAGGCGAACGTGCCCTCGCGCCTCGCCTTCGCCACCTCCTCGCTCGCCGACAGCCGGGTCATCCTCGACCAGCCGGGTGCCGAGAAGCTGATCGGCAAGGGCGACGGGCTGTTCCTGCCGATGGGCGCGAACAAACCGGTCCGGCTCCAGGGCGCCTTCGTCACCGAGGACGAGATCGCCGGGATCGTCCAGCACTGCAAGGACCAGATGGCCCCCGTCTTCCGGGAGGACGTCACCGTCGGGCAGAAGCAGAAGAAGGAGATCGACGAGGACATCGGCGACGACCTGGACCTGCTGTGCCAGGCGGCGGAGCTGGTGGTCTCGACGCAGTTCGGGTCCACCTCGATGCTCCAGCGCAAGCTGCGGGTGGGATTCGCGAAGGCCGGGCGGCTCATGGACCTCATGGAGTCGCGGGGAATCGTCGGGCCGAGCGAGGGTTCGAAAGCACGGGACGTCCTGCTGAAGGCCGATGACCTGGACGGAGTGCTCGCCGTCATCCGCGGTGAGGCCCATCCGTAATGAAATCGCGAGCAACCGTTTCCCTTGGGTCCGCGTCAAGTTGAAGAGAGGTGGCGGTGCCTCGCACGAGATCGCACACAGCGTCGGGCCGCCGCACCGGGGAGGGCCTCCCTTTGCCATTCGGATGGCGTAGGAAGTGCACCCTCCGGTTGCTCCACCCTTTCGTCACCCCCCTAGACTGGACTTCCAGCAGGTGGCTACACGCTCGAAAGGCGCCCACGTGTCCATCGGCAACTCCAACTCCCCCGAAGAAGAGCGGCCTTCGACCGACGACCGGTCCGAGGACCGCCTCGTCGAACGTCCCGTCGAAGGACCGTCCATCGGGACGGCCCTCAAGAAGGCCCGGATCGCCGCCGGGCTCACAGTCGACGAGGTCAGTTCCACCACCCGCGTGCGCATCCCGATCGTGCACGCGATCGAAGAGGACGACTTCACGCGGTGCGGCGGCGACGTCTACGCCCGCGGTCACATCCGTACGCTCGCCCGCGCCGTGGGCCTCGACCCGGCACCCCTGGTCGAGAGCTACGACGCGGCCCACGGCGGCCGGCCGGCACCCACGCCCGCCGCTCCGATGTTCGACGCCGAGCGGATCCGCCCCGAGCGGCAGCGGCCCAACTGGACCGCTGCCATGGTCGCCGCCATCGTCGCCGTCATCGGTTTCGTGGGCTTCACCGCCTTCAGCGGTGGCGACGACAAGGACAAGCGCCCGGTGGCGGAAGGTTCCGCCTCGCCCAAGCCCGCACCCAAGCAGACCGGCGCCAAGCCGGTCGCCCAACCCCAGCAGACCCCGCAGGCACCCAAGCCGGAGCCCTCGGACAGTGCCATCGCCGCCGCGCCCAAGGACCTCGTCACCGTGGTCCTGACGGCCGACTCGGGCGAGAGCTGGATCTCCGCGAAGGACTCCACCGGCCGGCTGCTCTTCGACGGCACCCTCGTGCAGGGTGAGTCCAAGACCTTCACGGACAAGGAGTCCGTCGACCTCGTGCTCGGCGACGCCGGGGCCGTGAAGCTCTTCGTGAACGGCAAGGAGATCAAGGACGACTTCCAGTCGGGTCAGGTGGAACGTCTGAAATACACCAAGGCCGACCCCGTCCAGGACCAGCCCCAGGCGGGCTGATGCGGGTCCGCCCTAGGGCGGAAGGCTTGATCCGGATCCCCGGGGTGCTGCGCCGCACCCCGGGGATCTTGCTGTACGGGGACTTGCGGCTGGGGCCGACGCCGGGACGAAGTAGTCTTGAGTCCATGCCCGAACGCCGTACCGTCGCCCTTGTCACTCTTGGCTGCGCCCGTAACGAGGTGGACTCGGAGGAGCTCGCAGGCCGCTTGGCGGCGGATGGCTGGGAGCTCGTCGAGGACGCCGCCGATGCGGACGTAGCCGTCGTCAACACCTGTGGCTTCGTCGAAGCCGCCAAAAAGGACTCCGTAGACGCCCTCCTGGAAGCCAACGATCTCAAGGATCACGGCAAGACCCAGGCCGTCGTCGCCGTCGGCTGTATGGCCGAGCGCTACGGCAAGGAACTCGCCGAAGCGCTCCCCGAGGCCGACGGAGTCCTCGGTTTCGACGACTACGCCGACATCTCCGACCGCCTCCAGACCATCCTCAACGGCGGCATCCACGCCTCCCACACCCCGCGGGACCGGCGCAAGCTGCTGCCGATCAGCCCGGCCGCACGCCAGGACGCCGAGGTCTCCCTCCCGGGCCACGCCCAGTCGGCGCCCGCCGAGGAGCCGGCCGAGGCCCCCGCCGACCTGCCGGACGGGCTCGCCCCCGCCTCGGGCCCGCGCGCGCCCCTGCGCCGCCGCCTGGACAAGAGCCCCGTCGCCTCGGTCAAGCTGGCCTCCGGCTGCGACCGGCGCTGCTCGTTCTGCGCCATCCCGTCCTTCCGCGGCTCCTTCATCTCGCGCCGTCCCAGTGACGTGCTGGGCGAGACCCGCTGGCTCGCCGAGCAGGGCGTCAAGGAGATCATGCTGGTCTCCGAGAACAACACCTCGTACGGCAAGGACCTCGGCGACATCCGGCTGCTGGAGACCCTGCTGCCGGAGCTGGCCGAGGTGGACGGCATCGAGCGCGTCCGCGTCAGCTACCTCCAGCCCGCCGAGATGCGGCCCGGCCTGATCGACGTACTCACCTCGACCCCCAAGGTCGTGCCGTACTTCGACCTGTCCTTCCAGCACTCGGCCCCCGACGTGCTGCGCGCCATGCGCCGCTTCGGTGACACCGACCGCTTCCTGGAGCTGCTGGACACCATCCGCTCCAAGGCCCCGACGGCCGGCGTCCGCTCCAACTTCATCGTCGGCTTCCCCGGCGAGAAGGAATCGGACTTCGCCGAGCTGGAGCGTTTCCTCACCAACGCGCGCCTCGACGCCATCGGTGTCTTCGGCTACTCCGACGAGGACGGCACCGAGGCCGTCACCTACGAGAACAAGCTGGACGAGGACACGATCGCCGAGCGGCTCGCGCACATGCAGCGGCTCGCCGAGGAGCTCACCTCGCAGCGTGCCGAGGAGCGCATCGGGGAGACCCTGGAAGTACTCGTGGAGACCGTGGAAGCGGTCGACGAGGACGGCGAGGGCGCCTACGGGCGCGCCGCGCACCAGGCGCCCGAAACGGACGGCCAGGTGGTCTTCACGGACAGCACGGGCCTGGTCCCGGGGCGTATCGTCACGGCAAAGGTGGTCGGCACCCTGGGCGTGGACCTGGTGGCCGAGCCCCTCGGCATGGATCTTGAGGAGGCGGCCGGATGACCGGAGTCCCGGCATCTGCGGCGAACGGGACCGGCCGCCGGCCCGTACCCGGCGCGAAGCTGGGGGCCGCGGCGGTCAATCAGGCCAGCCTGTGGAACATCGCCAACATCCTGACGATGATCCGGCTCGTGCTGGTGCCGGGCTTCGTCGTCCTGCTGCTCGCCGACGGCGGCTACGACCCGGCCTGGCGGGCCTGGGCCTGGGCGGCGTTCGCCGTCGCCATGATCACGGACATCTTCGACGGGCACCTCGCCCGGACGTACAACCTGGTCACGGACTTCGGCAAGATCGCCGACCCCATCGCCGACAAGGCGATCATGGGGTCGGCGCTGATCTGTCTCTCCTGGCTGGGTGACCTCCCGTGGTGGGTGACCGGGGTGATCCTCGGACGTGAGCTCGGGATCACGCTGCTGCGTTTCTGGGTCATCCGCTACGGAGTGATTCCGGCCAGCCGCGGCGGCAAGATGAAGACCCTGGCCCAGGGCACGGCCGTGGGCATGTACGTACTCGCACTGACCGGGGCGCTGGCGACCATGCGCTTCTGGGTGATGGCGCTCGCCGTCGTGCTGACCGTCGTCACCGGTTTGGACTACATCCGGCAGGCGGTCGTGCTCCGCCGCCAGGGTCTCGCCGAGGAGCGGGCTGCGGAGCGGGCCGCGCAGTGATCCATGCGGCGGGGGATTCTCCGGCGGCGCAAGCCGGTTCCGGAGCGGTGGAAGCGGTGGGAGTGGCTGCGGATGCGCTGCGCCTGCTTGCGGAGAGTGACCAGACCCTCGCTGTTGCCGAATCGCTGACCGGCGGCATGGTGGCCGCCGAACTCACGGCCGTCCCCGGCGCTTCCCGGTCATTCCGCGGCTCGGTCACGGCGTACGCGACGGAGATCAAGCACCTGGTCCTCGGGGTGGACGCGGGACTGCTTCAGGCCGAAGGCGCGGTGAACGCGCAGGTCGCGGGGGAGATGGCGGCCGGAGTGCGACGGGTGATGGGCGCTTCGTGGGGAATCGCGACCACCGGGGTGGCCGGTCCGGAGCCCCAGGACGGGCAGCCGGTAGGCACCGTTTTCGTCGCCGTGGACGGTCCGGGGGGCAGGAAAACGGTCCGTCTGAGGTTGAAAGGCTCCCGCGCGGAAATCCGTAGGGAGAGTGCACGCACAGTGCTCGGGCTTCTCTCGGACCAACTCCGTGAGAATGCGCGGAGGCAGGATACGGAACAGAACGGGGGGATTTGATGTTTGCAGCCCTGAGTGAACACGACATCGCTCCCCGCACGGCCGCGGCGCGAGGCGGTACGGTGGGGCGTGAAGGATGCGGCTACACGGTCAGAGGAGGGAGCCACCGATGATTCTGCTCCGTCGCCTGCTGGGTGACGTGCTGCGTCGGCAGCGCCAGCGCCAGGGCCGTACTCTGCGCGAAGTCTCCTCGTCGGCCCGAGTTTCTCTCGGCTATCTCTCCGAGGTGGAGCGGGGGCAGAAGGAGGCATCCTCCGAGCTGCTCTCCGCGATCTGCGACGCGTTGGACGTACGGATGTCCGAGCTGATGCGCGAAGTCAGTGACGAATTGTCGCTGGCCGAGCTGGCACAGTCGGCCGCGGCAAGCGAACCGGTGAGTGTGCCGGTACGCCCGATGCTCAATTCGGTCTCCATGGCTTCGGTCACGGGTGGACCGGAGCGGGTGACCATCAAGGCGCCTGCGGAAGCGGTGAATGTCGTAGCCGCGTGAGCGAGCTTGTGCGTGTTTGAGCGTGGCCGGAGCCCCGGCCGGTGCCTGGTGCACCGGCCGGGGCTCCCGGCCGTTCTGGGTGCGGTGGCGCGGGGGGTGCGGGAGGATGGGGCCGTCCGGGTTCCGGCCCCTGGGAGGTGGCCCGTGCGGCGGTTGCTGCGGATACCCGCGGTGTCGGCCCTCGCGCTGACGGTGGGGGCGCTGTGGTGGTGGGCCGTGCTGCGGCTGCTGCTGGTGCCCGCCGAGGCCGGGGCCGTGGAGGGCGCGGTGGCAGTGGGCGGCTGGGGGCTCGGGCTGCTGCCGGTGCACTGTGTGCCGGGCCCGGTGCGGAAGGCACGGCGGTCGACGTCGCTGCGGGCGGCCGACGGGGCTACCAGGGCATGGACACCCCACCGTTCGGGCGAAGGATCTGGCCCGTCATGAAGGACGAGGCGTCCGAGGCCAGGTAGAGCACGGCCCGGGCGATGTCCTCGGGCTCGCCGACCCGGCGCAGCGGGGACATGCGGACCATCGCCGCCTCGGTCTGTTCCTGGACCTCGGGGCTGTGGCGGCCGGTCATCGGGGTGCGGATCCACCCCGGGGCGACGGCGTTGACCCGTATGCCGTGCGGGCCCGCCTCGGTGGCGAGGGTCTTGGTCAGCTGGACGACGGCGGCCTTGGCGGCGCTGTAGCAGAGCAGGCCGGGCTGGGCGGCGTCCACGGCCCCCGAGGCCATGGTGACGATCGAGCCGGGGCGGCCTGCGGCGATCATGGAGCGGGCGGCCTCCTGGCAGGTGCGCAGGACCCCCTTGAAATTGATGTCCAGGATCCGGTCGAGGTCCTCGTCGGCGGTCTCCAGGACGCTGCTCGTGTGCATGACCCCGGCGATGGCGGCCGTGATGTCGAGCGGGCCCGCCGCGGTCACGGCAGCCCGGAGGGCGGCCCGGTCGGTGACGTCGAGGGGGTGGACGGTGGCGGCGCCGCCGGCCTTGGTGACGAGGGCGGCCGTCTCGGTGAGGCCCTGCTCGTCGCGGTCCGCGCAGTGCACGTGGGCTCCCGCCTCGGCGAGGAGGACGGCGGTGGCGCGGCCGATGCCGCTGGCGGCGCCGGTGATCAGGGCGGTGCGGCCGGTGAGACCGTACGGGGCTGTGGGTGTGGGCATGCGGGGACCGTACGACTGGATCTGACGGACCGTCAATCGGTGTGCCCGGCCGCTGTCCGGGTGCTTCCGGTCGTGTCCGTGCGCTTCCTGACGCCCCGACACGTCCTACGGGGTCGGTCCCGACTGGCAGCGGGGGCACCAGTAGGTGGGGCGGCCGTCCTGCGGGGCCTCGCGGACGGGAGTGCCGCAGCGCAGGCAGGGGCGGTGCGTGCGGCCGTAGACGAAGAGGTCCTGGCCCGGGCGGCGGCTCCCGGTCGTGTTGCGGGGGCCCGGCCGCTCCCCGGTGTTCGCGGACAGCAGGCGGTGCGCGGCGGAGGCCAGCCGGGGGAGGGCCGCCCCGGGGAGCGCGCCGACCGGGGTCCACGGGGTGACCTGGGCGAGGAAGCAGAGCTCGGCCTTGTAGATGTTGCCGATCCCGGCGAGGTTGCGCTGGTCGAGCAGGGCCTCGCCGAGGGCCCGCTCGGGGGCGGCGAGGAGATGGGCGGCGGCGAGGTCGGGATCCCAGTCCGGGCCGAGGACGTCGGGGCCGAGGTGGCCCACGACGCGGTCCTCCTCGGCGGTGCGGATCAGCTCCAGGACGGGGAGGCGGTAGCCGACGGCGGTGTGGTCGGCCGTGCCGAGGACGGCCCGGATCTCGTACGCGGGTCCGCCGTGCCACTTCTCGCCGGAGGTGAAGACGTGCCAGGCGCCGTCCATGCGGAGGTGGCTGTGCAGGGTGAGGCCGCCCTCGAAGCGGGCGAGGAGGTGTTTGCCGCGGGGGGTGACGTCGAGGGTGACGCGGCCGGTGAGGTCGGCGGTGGCGAAGCGGGGGACGCGCAGGTCGCTGCGGGTGAGCGTGCGGCCTGCCAGGGCGGCGTGGAGCCGGGTCGCCGCGCGCCGGATGCTGTCGCCTTCGGGCATGCCCTCATTGTGCGCTCCCCGGGGCCCTGCGGCGGCCGGGCCTGCCGCAGGGTCCTGGGGTCGGGACTACTTCCAGGCGATGCCCTTGCCGTTGCTCATCGCGTTGTACGGGTTGCCCCAGTACTCGGCGCCGGCGACCTTCACCTGGGCCGACGGGGCGAGGGCGATGGAGCAAGTGGTCTGGGTCCGGCCGTTGGTGAAGCCCTTCGGCATGGACTCCTCCTTGCACTTCTCGAACTTGCCGATGACCGCCAGGCTCTGGGCCTCGGTGCCGTCGCCGAGCAGGCCCCTCATGTGACCGACCGCCGCGTACGACATGTCGGTGGTGCCGACGTTCTTGACGGTGTAGCGGATGTAGTACGGGACCTTCCCGTTCGCCTTGTCGCCGAGGCCCAGCCCCTCCAGGTCGGCGGGGGTGCCCTGTTCGACGGCGGTGACGGTGAGGGCGAGCCGGCTGCCCTTGAAGTCGCCGTAGTCGTACGGGACCTGCGCCGCTTCGCCGATCTTGAAGACCTGGCCGGACTGCGCCGTGCCCGCTGCCCCGGCGGGGGCCTGGCTGCCGCCGGCCGAGGGGCTGGACGAGGCGCCGGCCGAGGCGCCGGGCGTGGGTGAGACGCCGCCCGGGCTGGACGCGGCCGGCTGGGCCGGGAGTTCTTCGTTGCCGTTCTTGCAGCCGGTCAGGGCCAGACTGCCGATGACCGCGAGGCCGACCGCGCCGAGGGTGGTGTTGCGCATGCTGATGGTGCTCACTCTTCTCGTCCCCCATGACTGTGCATTGCCAATGCAACGCATGTGATCATCTTGATAAAGGATGAGTAAGCGGATCGGCCAGCTCAGAGGCCCTCGGCAACGGCCCTGTGACATGCTCAGGACGAGAGCGGGACAGTCGGGACCGTTTGCGGCTGTCAGCAGCGGCCCTCAGGAGCGCATGCGCAAACCCCTCGGGGTGGCATGGAAGCCGGCCGCCTCCAGAGGCGGGCCCAGCGGCGAGGTCAGCGCTGCCGCGGCATTGATCCTTTCCACCGTCAGGGCCGGGAGCGTGCCCGCGCGGGAGGCGGCCGCCAGGGCGGCCGTGGCCGCCGCGAGCCGCGGATCCTCCGGGGCGGGCCAGGCCAGCAGGGTCTTGCCGCCGCGCTCCAGGTACAGAGTGAGCTCCCCGTCCACCAGGACGACCAGGGAGCCCGCCTTGCGGCCCGGCTTGTGGGTGGCCCCGGCCGGGGGCTCGGGCCAGGGCAGGGCCGCGCCGTAGGCGTTCGCCGGGTCGGCGGCCGCCAGCACCACCGCCGCCAGCGGCGGCGGGGTCCGCTCGGCGGCCCGCAGGCGGTCCACCGCGCCGTCCATCGCGAACTGGGCCGCGCCCAGTCCCTCGACCACATAGCCTCGGCGGGCCTGGCCGCTGTCCTCGAAGGCCGACAGGACGCGGTAGACCGCGCTGAAGCCGCCCTCCACCCCTTCCGCGGCGACCGCACCGCGGGTCACCACCCCGTGCCGGTCCAGCAGGGTGCGGGCCAGGGCATGGGCCCGGTGGGTCGGGTCGGGCGCCGCGGACGGCAGCAGGGACCAGCGCCCTGAGACCGTCGGCGGGCCGGTGCGGGACACGGTCGCGCTGAGGGTGCCGTACCGGCCGCGGGGGACCGTGCGCCGGGCCCGGTGGGCCGTCGAGCCCGCCGTGCGGCCCGAGCCGAGCAGCGAGCGCAACGGGGCCAGGGTGTCGTTGGTGAGCCGGCCCGACCAGGCCAGGTCCCAGACGGCCTCGGAGAGAGCGACGTCGGACACCTCGGGGAACTCGGCACGGATGGACTGCGCGATCTGCCGGAAGAACAGCCCGTACCCGCCCGCGAGCGATGCCAGCACCGCCTGGTGGAGGGGGGTCTGCTCCAGCGGGTGCGGCGGGGGCAGCAGCAGCGGGGCCGACTCCGCCAGGTAGAGCGAGACCCAGCCGTCCTTGCCCGGGAGGGCGCCCGCGCCCGCCCAGACCACCTCGCCCGCGGTGGTCAGCTCGTCCAGGAGGCCGGGGGAGTACCCCGCCACCCGGGACGGGAGGATCAGGCGCTCCAGCGCCGAGGCCGGCACCGGGGCTCCCTGCAGCTGCTCGACCGCCCGGGCCAGGCCGTCGAGGCCGCGCAGAGCCCCGCCCAAGTGCTGCCACTGCGGCAGGAAGGTGGCCAGCGAGGTCGGCGGCACCGGTTCCAGCTCCTGGCGGAGCGCGGCGAGGGAACGGCGGCGGAGCCTGCGCAGCACCGTCGCGTCGCACCATTCCTGGCCGATGCCCGCCGGGTGGAATTCGCCCTGCACCACCCGGCCGGCCGCGGCCAGCCGGTGCAGGGCGCCCTCGGTCACCGCAGCGCCCAGGCCGAAGCGGTGGGCGACCGCGGCCGTGGTGAAGGGGCCGTGGGTGCGGGCGTACCGGGCCAGCAGGTCACCGAGCGGGTCCTTCACCGGCTCGGTGAACGCCTCCGGGACGCCGACGGGCAGCGCCGTGCCCAGCGCGTCCCGCAGCCGGCCCGCGTCCTCGATCGCCGCCCAGTGGTCCGCGCCGCCGATCCTGACCGGGATGGCGCGGCGGGCCGCTGCGAGCTCGCGGGCCCAGGCCGGATCGGCCCCGCGCTCGGTCAGCTGGTCCTGCGTCAGCGGGCCCAGCAGGCGCAGCAGGTCGGCCACCGACTCGGGATCCTTGGCCCGCCGGTCCTCCGTGAGCCACTGGAGCTCCCGCTCCAGCTCCTCCAGCACCTGCGCGTCGAGCAGTTCGCGCAGCTCCGCCTGGCCGAGCAGCTCGGCCAGCAGCCGCGAGTCCAGCGACAGCGCGGCCGCCCTGCGCTCGGCCAGGGGCGAGTCGCCCTCGTAGAGGAACTGGGCCACATACCCGAAGAGCAGGGAACGGGCGAAGGGGGAGGGCTCCGGGGTGGTGACCTCGACCAGCCGCACGCGGCGCGCCTCGATGTCCCCCATCAGCTCGGTCAGGCCGGGCACGTCGAAGACGTCCTGGAGGCACTCGCGCACGGCTTCCAGCACGATCGGGAAGGATCCGAACTCCGAGGCCACCTGGAGCAGTTGGGAGGCGCGCTGGCGCTGCTGCCACAGCGGGGTGCGCCGGCCGGGGCTCCGGCGCGGCAGCAGCAGGGCGCGGGCCGCGCACTCGCGGAAGCGCGAGGCGAACAGCGCGGAGCCGCCGACCTGGTCGGTGACGATCTGGTTGACGTCACCGTGGTCGAAGGCGACATCGGCCGCACCCAGCGGGGCCTTCTCGTCGTCGAACTCGAACGCGTGCGGAGCGGCCGGGTCGTGGTCCAGGAGGTCCATGGACAGCAGGTCCGCGTCGGGGAGCCGGAGCACGATCCCGTCGTCCGCGTGCATCACCTGGGCGTCCATGCCGTACTTCTCGGCGAGGCGGGCGCCGAGCGCCAGCGCCCACGGGGCGTGCACCTGCGCGCCGAAAGGGGAGTGGACCACGACGCGCCAGTCGCCCAGCTCGTCGCGGAACCGCTCCACCACGATGGTCCGGTCGTCGGGGACGTGGCCGCAGGCCTCGCGCTGCTCGGCGAGGTACGCCAGGACGTTCTCGGCGGCCCAGGCGTCCAGGCCGGCCGCCAGCAGCCGCAGCCGGGCGTCCTCCTCGGTCAGAGCGCCGAGCTCGCGCAGGAACGCGCCGACCGCGCGGCCCAGTTCGAGCGGGCGGCCGAGCTGGTCGCCCTTCCAGAACGGCAGCCGGCCGGGCACTCCGGGGGCGGGGGTGACCAGGACCCGGTCGCGGGTGATGTCCTCGATCCGCCACGAGGTGGTGCCCAGGGTGAAGACGTCCCCGACCCGGGACTCGTAGACCATCTCCTCATCGAGCTCGCCGACCCGGCCGCCGCCCTTCTTGGGGTCGGAGCCCGCGAGGAAGACACCGAAGAGACCACGGTCGGGGATCGTGCCGCCCGAGGTGACCGCGAGGCGCTGGGCCCCCGGCCGGCCCGTGATCGTCCCCGCCACCCGGTCCCACACCACCCGCGGCCTGAGCTCGGCGAACGCGTCCGAGGGATAGCGCCCGGCCAGCATGTCCAGCACCGCGGTGAACGCCGATTCCGGCAGCGCCGCGAAGGGCGCCGCCCGCCGCACCAGGGCGAGCAGGTCGTCCAGCTGCCAGGTGTCCATCGCGACCATCGCGACCAGCTGCTGCGCCAGGACGTCGAGCGGGTTGGAGGGCACCCGCAGCGACTCGATCGCCCCCGTGCGCATCCGCTCGGTGACCACCGCCGCCTGCACCAGGTCCCCGCGGTACTTGGGGAAGACCACCCCGGTGGAGACGGCGCCCACCTGGTGCCCGGCCCGGCCCACCCGCTGCAGCCCGGAGGCCACCGACGGCGGGGACTCCACCTGCACCACCAGGTCCACCGCACCCATGTCGATGCCCAGCTCCAGGCTGGAGGTGGCGACCACGGCGGGCAGCCGGCCCGCCTTCAGGTCCTCCTCCACCAGTGCCCGCTGCTCCTTGGAGACCGAGCCGTGGTGCGCGCGGGCCAGCAGCGGCGGTGCGCCGAGGGCGGCACCCGACTGGGCCATGATCTCGGCCGGCGGCTTGCCCTCCGGCAGCTTCTCGCCCAGGGCGCGCTCGTACGCGATCTCGTTGAGCCGGTTGCACAGCCGCTCGGCGAGCCGGCGGGAGTTGGCGAACACGATCGTCGAGCGGTGCGCCTGCACCAGGTCGGCGATCCGCTCCTCCACATGCGGCCAGATCGACGGCTTGTCCCCGCCCTCCCTGCCCTCGGTCGCGGGCGAGCCGCCCAACTCGCCCATGTCCTGCACCGGGACGACCACCGACAGGTCGAACTCCTTGGCCGACGGAGGCTGGACGATCTCCACCTTGCCGCGCGGTGCGAGGTACCGGGCCACCTCGTCCACCGGCCGGACCGTCGCCGACAGCCCGATCCGGCGCGCCGGGCGCGGCAGCAGCTCGTCCAGCCGCTCCAGGGAGAGGGCGAGATGGGCGCCGCGCTTGGTCCCCGCGACCGCGTGCACCTCGTCCAGGATCACCGTCTCGATCCCGGCGAGGGCCTCCCGGGCCGCCGAGGTCAGCATCAGGAACAGGGACTCGGGCGTGGTGATGAGGATGTCCGGCGGGCGCGTGGCCAGCGCCCGCCGCTCGGCGGGCGGGGTGTCGCCGGAGCGGATCCCCACCCGGATGTCCGGCTCGGGCAGGCCGAGGCGGACCGACTCCTGGCGGATCCCGGTCAGCGGGCTGCGGAGATTGCGCTCCACGTCGACGGCCAGCGCCTTCAGGGGCGACACATAGAGCACGCGGCAGCGCTTCTTCGGCTCGGCGGGCGGCGGGGCCGAAGCCAGCCGGTCGAGGGCGGCGAGGAAAGCGGCCAGGGTCTTGCCGGAGCCGGTGGGGGCCACCACCAGCACGTCCGAGCCCTCCCCGATGGCCCGCCAGGCGCCCTCCTGCGCGGTGGTGGGCGTGACAAAGGCCCCCGTGAACCACGAGCGGGTCGCGGGGGAGAACGAGTCGAGCGCAGCGCCTGCCATGCCCCCATCGTGCACCCGGCCACTGACAACGGGTCGGACCTGGGGAAACGCGAGACGGCGCGGGGGCGCAGAATGGGGGGATGGGGACGGAAGAGGGCGCCGGGGGCCGCCGGGAGTGGGCACGGCACTGGCAGTACGCGGAACTGCCGGGGCTGGATCTGCTGCGAGCCCACTACGTGCGCCACACCTTCCCGCGCCACGCGCACGACGGGTACGTCATCGCGGCGGTCACCGGCGGCGTCGAGGAGATAGGACTGCCCGGCCACGTCGTGCACGCCGGACCGGGCAGTATCGTCCTGATCAACCCCGAGGTGCCGCACACCGCGCGCGCCGGGGTGCCCGAAGGCTGGGCCTACGCCACCCTCTACCCCTCGCGCGACCTGATCACCGAGGTCGCCGACGAGATCGGCATCCTGCGCGGCACCCCGGGCTTCACCGCAGACATGGTCGCCGACCCGCAGGGCGCCCGCGCGATCACCGAGATCCACCGGGCCGCGGAGGCGGGGAACGCACTGGCCGCCGACACGCTGCTGCGGGGCCTGGTGGCACGGATGCTGACCCGGCACGCCGGCCCGATGCCCTCCCGTACGGTGCAGGGCGCGGGCGGCGCGGACGCGGCGGCGGCCCGGGCCGTACTGCAGGAGCGCATGGCCGACCCGCCGTCGCTGGAGCAGCTCGCGGCGGAGCTGGGTACGAGTCCCTTCGCCCTGCTGCGGGCCTTCCGGGAGCGGTACGGGATGCCGCCGCACACCTGGCTGACCGACGCCCGGGTCCGCCGGGCGCGCCGGCTCCTCGACGCGGGCACCCCGCCGGCGGAGGCGGCCGTCACCGTCGGCTTCACCGACCAGCCCCACCTGAACCGGCACTTCACCCGGATCGTGGGCGTCCCGCCGGGCGCGTACCGGCGGGAGCGGGCCGTCTAGGCCGGCGATCATGGACGTCGGGGGAGTGCTGGCGCGCTACAACGCGCAGGTGCGGGGGCGGGTGCCCGAGTGGCCGCCGATCGGCGCCGTGGTCGAGCGGGACGGACCCCTCGTCCGCACCCACTACGGCACACACGGGACGGTGGAGCACCCACCGCTCCCTGCCTGCGTGCCGGACCTCGACGCGCTGGTCCTGCGCCAGCGCGAAGCCTTCGCGGCGCGGGGGGAGCCCGCGCGGTGGAACGTGTACGGCACGGAGACGCCCGGTCTGGCCGGGGCGCTGGCCGCTGCGGGATTCACGCCCGGGCCCGAGCGCTCGCTGCTGGCCGCCGAGTTCGCGGAGCTGACTCCTGACGGCCCCGACGACCCGGACGGCCCCGACGGTCGGCGGCCGGGGGGCCGGTCCCTCAACAGCGGTACCGAGGACCCGGCTTGGTGGGCGGCGGCCCGCGAGCTGGCAGCCGCATCAGGTCCGCACGCCAAGAGCCTCGCCGAGTTCGAGGCCGACGGTGGCCCCTCCTACGGCCGGGCGGACGCCACCGTGCTGCTGGAGCGGGGGCGGGTGGCTGCCGCGGGGTGGGCGGAGCGCGTCCCGGGGACCTCGTTCGTCTCCCTCGGCGGGCTGACCGGGCCGCATCCCGAGCTCCTGCGGCCCTGGCGGGCGCTGGGGGAAGCCGCCCGCGTGACCGGCCGCCCGGCGACCCACTACGTCGCCGAGGCCGCCGGAGACCTCCGCACGGCGCTGCTGGCGGCCGGCTTCGGCGAGCTGACCACCGTCCGCACCTTCCGCCGGGACCCGCCCGGGCCGCCCGCGCCCGTGCGGCCCGTGCGACGGCTGCTCGGCGAGCCGGACGACGGACCGGTGTGGGAACGGCTGGAGCGGGAGTTCGGCTTCCGGCCCAGCATCAGCCGCTTTCCCGGCTTCGACGAGCCGGCACCCTCCGTCACCTGGTCGCTCGACGCGATCGACCGGGGCGGGGACGAGCTCCTCGACGAGCTCGGCCGGATCGTCCGGCGCGCGCTGCGCGCCGTCACCCGGCCCGGCCGGACGCTGTACTGGCTCGACTGGCAGCACATCGGCTACGCCTTCGACCCGCACCGGGTCGGCGGCCCCGGCCGCCCGAAGTGGCCCGGTTCGGCCTACCCGGACGGCGACTACTACCTCTACCTCGACCCCGACCTGTGCTTCGGCACGTTCGGGCACCCCTGGGAAGGCACGCTCTGCGTGTTCGGGGCGCCCCTGGCGGCCGTCGTGGAGGGGGAGCTGACCGGGCTGCTCGGCGAGCCGGTGCGGCGGCGGGACTGACGCCGGGCGCGCGCAAGAACGTACAAGACCCCCTCGGCGGGCTTCGCATAGTTTCGAGGCGTGGGAGAGAACCAGCTGGTCACAGCACCAGGGATACGTGAGACACAGGCACCCGAAGAGCGGCCGCAGGCCGCCGTGGTACGGGACGCGCTCGGGGTCGGGGTGGCCGTCGGACTGTCCGGGTTCGCCTTCGGTGTGACCGCCGCCGGCGCCGGGATCAGCACCCTGCAGGCCTGCGTACTGAGCCTGCTCGTCTTCACCGGCGCCTCGCAGTTCGCCCTGGTCGGGGCGCTCGCGGCGGGCGGGAACCCGTTCACCGCCGCCGCCGGGGCCTTCTTCCTCGGGACCCGCAACGCCTTCTACGGACTGCGGCTGTCGCAGCTGCTCAAGCTGCCCCGCCCCGTGCGGCCCCTCGCTGCGCACTGGGTGATCGACGAGACCACCGCCGTCGCGCTGGCCCAGCCCGACCGGAAGTCGGCCCGGCTCGGCTTCACCGTCACCGGGCTCACCCTCTACGTGCTGTGGAACCTCACCACCCTGCTCGGCGCGCTCGGCGCCGAGGCCATCGGGGACACCAGGGCGTGGGGGCTGGACGCCGCCGGACCCGCCGTGTTCCTGGCCCTGCTGGCGCCGATGCTGAAGACCTCCACCGAGCGGGCCGTCGCGGCGCTCGCGCTGGTCCTCGGGCTCGGCTTCCTCCCGGTGCTGCCCGCCGGGGTGCCCGTGCTGATCGCCGCCCTGGCCGCCCCCGTCGTGCTGTGGATGAAGGGACGCCGCTCGTGAACGTCTGGATCGCCATCGGACTGACCGTCGTCGGCTGCTACGCCGTCAAGCTCGCCGGGCTGCTCGTGCCCGCCGGGGCCCTGGAGCGGCCGCTCGTACGCCGCCTGGCCGCCCTGCTGCCGGTCGCCCTGCTCGCCGCACTCACCGCGCAGCAGACCTTCAGCACCGGGTCCGCCCTCGTCGTCGACGCCCGTGCCGCCGGGCTCGCGGCCGCCGGGCTGGCGCTCCTGCTGCGCGCCCCGTTCCTGATCGTGGTCGCGGCCGCCGTGGTCGTCACCGCGGGCGTACGGGCCCTGGGCGGCTGACCCCGCTCCTGCGTCATCGCTCTAACAGTCCTCAGTGGGCCCGGATCGGCCAGGAGTCTCGGGACTGCCGAGGGATCGGCACCATGGACATTCGCGCAGGTCGTTCGCCGAGCTCGCTGGAGGAGGCAGGGGCAGGGGCAGGGAAAAACCCGACCTGTATTCGTCCTGAAGCGCCGGCATCGAGCTCATTTGGGTGCAGGGCGGGGTGGCCGACCGAGCCCTGCCTGCTTCGGCCAGGCGGCGGATCGCCTTCATCAGCGCCGCCCGCACCATGTACGCCACCCGTTGTGCCGCAGTCCATGGATCACGAGCAGCCGGGTCACCGCAGGGGGGCATCCTCACGCAACCCTTCTCGCAGACTGTGTCCAGATGATCCGGAAGCCCCGATCCGTGCAACGAAATTTCCTCGTCCGCCGCACGTCTCGGAGGGATGGACCTTCCCCGCGGAAGCGCCCCATCCATTACGGAGAGGGCCTTCACAATGACAGGTCGATGATAATTCTTTCAGTTTAGATATGTCTCGGCTTTCCCCTCGATAATCGGAACGGAATACATCGAGCGCGAATGAGGTCGGCCACCATAGCCCATTTGGCGGCGAGAGGGTGGCGATGTGCGAATTGCCGGGGTTTAAGCCCGCTCATCGATGCGTAAATTGCCGGGGTTTTCACCGCACTCCGACGATGTACGAATTGCCGGGGTTTTTCAGTGATATCGGCCGCCCTTTCCGCTGGGTGTACTTGATCAGGAGGGCTGGCCGAGCGGCCTCGGTGCGTGCCATTGGGCGGCGTTCAGGTACGACTCCTCCGAGCTCTCCGGGTCATGGTTCGCGAGGGCAATACAGCGAGGCGACGGGCGCTGGACGCACTCTCGCCGAGGTTCTTCCGGCGGCCTCACTGCGCCCCGGGCCTCATCGCCCGGGGTGCCTGCATCACGTGCCTCGCCGGAACCCGGGACGCGACGAAGTCGGAGCCGGCGCGAGCGCTCTGCCGTCAGAGCTGCAGTGGTTCGGCGGGTGGAGCCGGCCGCCAGCAAGGGGGCGTCCTGCCGTAGGACGGGTGGCCGACATGGCTCATGAACGACCCGCATGCGGAGACGCCGGCAGCCTCCTCCCCCGGCCATACCGGCACCGCGGCTTCCCGGCGAGACAGCCGGGTGGCGTCTACGTGCAGGGACAGAACCTGCCTGAAGCGTCGTTGGCGCCTCAGCTCAAGGGTGTCCACGACCCAGAGACGGCCGGCCCCCGAGGAGTTCAACGCGGTGAAAACTGTGCCCAGTGCGGTGGAGATCAGCACGATCCACAGGAGGATGCCTCCCACGGCTGGTCCTTTCGAAGGTTGTAGTTGCAAGGACCGCCCGGACCGGAGCCTCGGCGATCGATCGGCATAACGCAGGGGCATATGCCTGGTTGCGCCCTGTCGCCCGATTGCAGCCATGCGCGGCAATCCGCCGGCCTTGGCGTTTCGATCTATTTACCGATGATCGGTCGACTGCTGTGAGCGTCGGACGAGGGCCGCAGCCGACCCTCCGGGCTCCAGGTCTGAGGTCGGCGCGCTTCTTCGGGCCGCGTAGCCGTCCAGGCCCGGGGGAGCGGAGTCGACGGAGCCGATGACGGGGCTCGACGCCGAGGGGGAAACGTCAACGGCGGCCTGCGCACGAGTCGGCGACAGGCGCAGACGCGTCCCTCCGTGCACGGGAGACTCCGCCGGACGGGACTCGGCAAGCGGGAGGGCGGCCGTGGTGACGTACACGCATTGCCGTCGGCCGGCCCGGCGGATGGGCGGAGGCGACGGTCCGTCGCACTGGAGTCCTGAATCGATCCGAGGCTCATCGGCTACCCGAGTCACGGGGGCGGCGCGGCAGCGGGAATAACGTTCCGGCTGTTCGTCTGATCTGTCTGTTGAAACCGATAAGACAGGCCCATCACTTGCCCATCGGCCACCATCACCCGGATGGCGCATACCCTGACCAACATCGACAGCGTTTATGGAATATGACAACAGCAAAGCTCCCCGTCTTCTTCCGCAGGACTGCGGAAGAAGACGGACAGGGAGGCAGTTTTCACTCCGGGGCGATCCGGATCGGGAAGTGGCTTTTCATTCCGGGATCGGCCGGCTCCGGCGTGACCCGGAACGCAACGCTGGAACACGAGAGTCTGGAAATCGATCTGAGTTACTCGTCCTCGATCTTTGAGGACTTCCTCCATACGATGAGCGTGATCCAGACCGACTTCGGCAGGCGGTTGGGGAACGCGGCAGCGTCCGCCACGGCTGTCGGCGAGTGCTCGGGCGGCAGCTCCCGTGTATGAGCCGTACGGGTACCCGGACATCCAGGGTGTCCGCCCCCAGCCGGAGACCTCGGCGTTCTGGGGCCGGCCGGAGCACGTACGGCACCCCTCTCCCGGGGAACCGCTCGACAGGCCCGGCGAGGTGAATCATCCATGGGATCCGGTGGAGGAACTCGCCGGCCTTCTCCAGGAGAGTGCTGCAGCCGGGCAGCGGGAGCCCCTCACCCGAGGCGGTTTCGACGGCACCGGTGACACGGCCAGCACGATCGGCCTTGTCGCAGGGCTGAAGCACTCTCCTCCCGGGCGTCCGCCCGCACGAGCCTCCAGGGGGCACCGCCGGAACCTGAAATCGCCAGTCGTGACCCTGCTGCAAACGGGCAGTCTGTTCACCGCCGCGCTGGTGGGCGCCATCGCCGCTGTGGTGAGCATCCTCAGTGGGCTGGCCATCTGCGACACCCTGCGTCACAGCGCCGGACCCCACACGGCCCGCGAAGTGGTCAGCTGGTGGCCCCTGCTGATCTACGGCCCCTGGATGGTCGCCTCCCTGTCCATCCTCAGATCGGCCTTGCACCAGCGCCGAGCGCTTCATTCCTGGTCCATCGTTCTGCTGTTCTCCACCCTGGCCACGCTTCTGTGCGTGGCCCAGGCACCCAGAACGATCGCCGCCGGGGCGGCCTCCGCTCTTCCTGCAGCCGCGGCGCTGGCCTGCTTCCAACAGCTGGTCCGCCAGATCACGCTGACGCGACCGCCTCGCCAAGCCGCTCCGCGGCACCGAAACCCGGCAGCCTCCGTGTCCGCTCCGCTCAGGCAGACGGCCGCAGCAAGACGTGGCCCGGGCAGTGCCCCTCCCGGCTTCCCCGCGGCAGACAGCAGGGCAGTCCGCTCTCCGTCCCGCAGCAACGGATTCGGATACGGCGCATGACGGTCGTACGCGTGCGGCGGTGCCACGTGCGCAGGTCGGCGCAACGGCCACGGGCCCGGGTGATGGGTTCCTGTTGCCGCAAAAGGTGGTCGGCCGGCCAGGGAGCGGAAAACCTGGGTGAGCGTCCCGGCGGAGACGGTGTTGTCGGACAGCGACGCAAGAGGGCCGAGCAGCACATGGGCGGCAACCGCGAAGAGCGAAGACGGTAGCAGCCGCTAAGTCCTCCCTGGCCAACCCGGTCCTTCCCACACGTCAAAGGGGTGCTCGCCTGCACCTTTGAAACGAAGATCGAAACCGATAGTCACGGGCCGCACCCAGACTCAGTCCGACGGTCTACCCACTCTTGCCCACATCGCGAGACAAGCCCGGGCCGTCCACCGCGGTGCTGTCCGGACCGCACCCGCGCCCCAGGCATCGATCACTGCGGCACACCCGAGCCGCGCGCCGTAGGGAACGGTCATGCCCGGCAACGCGGACGACCCCGTCGGCATCTGCGCGCGCCAGGCACAGGGCCACACCCCGCTGAACCGAATACACCAACGCGCTCCGGCGTCTCGCCTCCACACCCATCACGAGAGATCGGCAACATGTACGAATTGACCTACGCAGAGCGAATCGAGTACAAGCAGCGCCAGGACACCGCGTACCAGGCCGGCGAAGATGCTGTCACCAACCTTCAGGCGGCGCTCAAGCTCGCAGACCTGACCCTTCCCTCCCTGAGCAACGACGGGCCCGTGGCCAGCCACGGCTTCGTCCGGCTCGGAGGATGCAACGCGGCCTTCGCCAACCGGCTCGCCGAAGTCATTGCCGCTGGTGCCCACGCCCTGCAGTACCAACGGAAGGCCGGCAAGGCGGATCAGCCCCTGGAAGGGCTGCAGCAACAGCGCACCGTCCACGGCGTCGAAGCCGACGGCTACCGGATCCTGCGCGCGGAGGCTCCGGCCGCACCGGACCCCATCGTCGCGTTCCTCCTTGCCGTGCGCGACACCACCGGGCATCGAGCCCGCTTGGACCGGAGGGCGACGCCGGCCCACTGAGGCCCTACGGGCTGACGGGCCGGACGTCTTCGCCGGACGCCGCGACCGACTCGGTGCCGAGCAGCGGGCCGCGCTCGCCGGCCCTGGCGTCGGCCGCGCCGCATGGGTGATGCACGCCCCGGCTGATCACGGCCGAAGACACGGTGCAGGCAGAGCGGGGCAGCGGGGGTTCGGGCCACGCAGGGCCCCGGGACAGGATGCGTCCCGGGGCCAGGCGCCGCGGCACCGCAAGCGGGGTCGTGCACCTGAGGCGACAGCATGAACAGACACAGACGCTGCACCAGTGCGCAACGCTTTCAGCGGCTGAGGCTGCAGGCACGGCCGGTGCCTCCAGCAGGGGAAGCGATGTGGCTCCCGGAGCACCCGGCGGCGGACTGCCCGGCCGGTGCACGTGGCTCTCACCCGGCAGGTGTCACTCGGGCAGGCGCCCGTACGCCCTCAGGGTCAGCAGCGCCTCCAGGGTGGCGATCGGCCGCCGCTCCAGCGAGCTCCCCGGGGCCCAGGCCTCGCGGCGGACCGGCCAGCCGCCGTCCACCTGCTGCGCGGCGGCCAGGTGGTCCAGCGAGCGGCGGATCTCCTCGTCCGTGAACCAGCCGCGGGCCAGTGACTCGGGCCGCCGCGCGAAGTCGTGCGGGAACAGCTGCTCGCCCGGCGCATAGCCCGGGGCCGGCGGGTACTCCGTCCGCCGCCGCGGATCCAGCACCACCAGCCGCTCCTCGCGCACCAGCCGTCCCAGCCGGTCCGCGGCCGCCGCCGCCCGCGCCCGGTCGGGGATGCCGTCGAGGAAGGCGACCGCGCTCTGGATCTCGTACGGATGCGAGTGGCGCAGGCTCTCGACCCGGTCCCAGCAGAAGTCCGTGGCCCGGAAGAGCCAGGCGTGCCAGATCTGGTTGCGGTGCAGTACGCCGACGACGGGGCCCGTGGTGAGGAGCTCGCCCGGCGGGTCGTCGTACACCGGGTGGTACGGGGCGGCGGGATACCCCCGGGGGGCCGGGAAGACCACCGGAAGCGCGCCGTCCGCGGTGGAGACCCCGGTCAGGTGCCGGCACAGCCGCTCGATGCGCTGCCCGGAGCAGCGGCCCAGGCTGTCCAGCACGCGCAGGGCGTGGGCGGTGTGCAGGGGCTGGCTGAGCGGACCGCGCAGATCCGGGTCGAGTGCGTGACCGTAGCCTCCGTCCGCGTTGAGATACGAACCGAGGGCCGCGTCCACCGGGTCGGCGTCCCCGCCGAGGAAGTGGAACGCGAACCGCCGCTGCTCCAGCACGCGGGCCGTCAGCCAGATGAACCCCTCGGCGCGGGCCAGCGGGTTCTGTGGGGGTTGCGGGGAAGCTTCGTCTCCGGGCATGCGTGCAACGTAGGACGCGGTGGTGCGGCCAGGAGGGCCGAACGCTGCCGGTGCACTCTCCCGGGGCGGGATACTGGGGGCATGCGGTTGACGATTTTCTGGGAACGGATGGCGGAGCACTTCGGCGCGGGCTATGCCGACTCCTTCGCGCGGGACCACGTCATGACGGAGCTCGGCGGGCGGACCGTCCACCAGGCGCTGGACGCGGGCTGGGAGACCAAGGACGTGTGGCGCGCGGTGTGTTCGGCGATGGACGTGCCGGCGTCGCTGCGCTGACGCAGCGCCCGGTGCGGGGGCTGCCGGACGGCCGCTTCGCGCTGCGGGGCGCCGGTGGGACAGACTTGGCGGCGTGGCAGCCAGTGAAGAGACGACGGATCAACCCGCAGACGCACGAGGAGTGACACCGCCGGCAGGGGCGCAGGAGCCAGGGTTGCCGGGGCCGCAGGGGCCGCCCGGCCCGCCGGCGCCCGGTGCGGCCCCCGCCGCGGACGATGCGCGGATGCCGCGGTGGCTGCCGCGCGCCGTGATCCTCGTGCTGGCCCTCGTCGCCTGCTTCCAGCTCGGCAGCTGGGCCTTCCACCAGCTGATCGGGCTGCTCGTCAACATCCTGATCGCGTTCTTCCTCGCGCTCGCGATCGAGCCCGCGGTCGCCAGGATGGCGGCCGCGGGCATGCGCCGCGGGCTCGCCACCTTCGTGATGTTCCTCGCGGTGTTCGTCGTGACCGTCGGCTTCCTGGCGCTGCTCGGCTCGCTGCTCGCCGGGCAGATCGTCGCCATGGTCGAGGGCTTTCCGGGCTATCTCGACGCGGTGATCAAAGCGATCAACTCCACCTTCCACACCGAGCTGTCCCGGCTGGAGATCCAGGAGAGCGTGCTGCGCTCCGACTGGCTGCGCAAGTACGTGCAGAACAGCGCGTCCGGCGTGCTCGACGTCTCCGCCCAGGTGCTCGGCGGACTCTTCAAGCTGCTGACGATCGGGCTGTTCTCCTTCTACTTCGCCGCCGACGGACCGCGGCTGCGGCGCGCGCTGTGCTCCGTGCTGCCGCCCGCGAAGCAGGCAGAGGTGCTGCGGGCCTGGGAGATCGCCGTGGCCAAGACGGGCGGCTACCTCTACTCGCGCGGGCTGATGGCGCTGATCTCCGGTGTCGCGACCTACATCGTGCTGGCGGTGCTCGGGGTGCCGTACGCGCCCGCGCTCGCCGTGTGGGTGGGGCTGGTCTCCCAGTTCGTCCCCACCATCGGCACCTATCTCGCGGGCGCGCTGCCGGTCCTGCTCGCCTTCACCGTCAATCCCTGGTACGCGCTGTACGTACTCGGCTTCGTGGTGATCTACCAGCAGTTCGAGAACTACGTCCTCCAGCCGAAGCTGACCTCGAAGACCGTCGACATCCATCCGGCGGTGGCCTTCGGATCGGTCGTCGCGGGCACCGCCCTGCTGGGCGCGGTCGGGGCGCTCATCGCGATCCCGGCCGTCGCCACCCTGCAGTCCTTCCTCGGTGCGTACGTCAAGCGCTACGAGCTGACGCGGGACGCGGACAGTTCTACGTCTCGTCCGAGGCGACGCGTACGACTGCCAAGGCTTCGCTGACGGTCGCCTCGACGGCGGCCTTGTCGAGGCCGAGGCCGTTCAGCGGGCCCTCGCCGTTCTCCAGCTCCAGGAGCGCGAGCAGGATGTGCTCCGTGCCGACGAAGTCGTGGCCCAGGCGCAGGGCCTCGCGGAAGGTGAGCTCCAGGGCCTTCTTCGCGGACGCGTCGAAGGGGATCAGGTCGGGGACCTCCGCCCCGGCCGGCGGGAGCAGGGCGGTCACGGCGGCGCGTACGTCGTCCGCCGCCACCCCGTGGGCGCGCAGGGCGTACCCCGAGAGGCCCTCGGGTTCGGAGAGGAGGCCGAGGACCAGGTGCTCGGTGCGGATCTCGGCGCCGCCGGCGGCGCGGGCCTCGTTCTGTGCGGTCACGACCACGTTGCGGGCGCGGGGGGTGAAGCGGCCGAAGCCCGCGTTCGGGTCGAGGCCGGTGGCACCTTCCTTGTCCGCCTTGGGGACGAAGCGCTTCTGGGCGGCCTGGCGCGTGACGCCCATGCTGCGGCCGATGTCGGTCCAGGAGGCTCCGGAGCGGCGGGCCTGGTCGACGAAGTGGCCGATGAGGTGATCGGCGACGTCCCCGAGGGCCTCGGCCGCGACGACGGCGCCGCTGAGCTGCTCCAGGGTGTCGGTGTGGACCTTCTTGATGGCCTCGATGAGGTCGTCGAGGCGTACCGGGTTGGTCATGCGAACGGGTTCCACTGAAGGGTTCGTCATAGAGGCAACCCTAGGTTGACACTTCGAGGAGTGTCAACCGTCGGTTGTCACTCGGGCGGGCCTTCGTGGCGGCGGCGCGGCGGTGCCATGCTGAGGAGGAGGTGCGAGACGCGGAGGGTGCCATGGGGTTCTACGCCGACCAGGCAGTGCCGCGGATCCTCAACGCCGCCTGCGGGGCCAAGACGGCCCGGCCGCTGCGGCGCCGGGTCTGCGAGGGGCTCAGCGGCGAGGTCGTCGAGATCGGCTTCGGCGCAGGACACAACGTCCCCTTCTATCCGCCGGGCATCAAGGGCGTGGCGGCGGTCGAGCCCTCCGACGTCGCGTGGCGACTGGCCGCGAAGCGCGTCCGGGACTCCCGCGTCCCGGTACGGCGGGCAGGCCTGGACGGCCAGTCCTTGCCGTTCGAGGACGGCGGTTTCGACTGTGCGCTGTCCACCTGGACGCTGTGCACCATCCCGGACGCCGTCGCCGCCCTGCGCGAGCTGCGACGCGTCCTCAGGCCGGGGGGAACCCTGCACTTCCTCGAACACGGGCTCGCCCCGGAAGGGGACTGGCGCGTGCGCCGTCGGCAGCGACGGCTCGAGCCGCTGAACATGCGGATCCTGGGCGGATGTCACCTCACCCGGTCGGCGCCGGACCTGCTGAGGGCGGCCGGATTCACCATCACCGCCCTCGACGTCTTCTACGAGGAGGGCGCGCCGAAGTTCCTGTGCGCCTACTCCCTCGGAGTGGCGGTCTCCCTCTGACTCCCCGCGAGCCGGCGGCCCGTCACGAAACCATCACGAGGGACACGGGCCCGGACGGTCCCTGGCAGCATCGGTCGCACCGATCCAGGGGGGTTCCAGATTTCATGCGATTCCGTGTGCGCGTCCCCGTACAGACCCGCGTCACTGCTTCCGTTTCCGTCTCCGTCTGTCTCGCGGCCGTGCTGCTCGGCGGCTGTTCCCAGACCCCGGCCGAGAAGCTGGAGGACTGGTACGGCTCGGGGGGCGAGGCGCAGATCAGGAAGCTGAACGAGGACGCCGGGCGGGTCAACGAGGTGAGCATGCGCACGATCGACGTCCAAGGGCCCGCCTGCCAGGACCTGTTGGCCCGGACCGCCAAGGCCGAGAAGCTCGACCCGATCCCGCACGAAGCCGCCCAGCGGTACTGGAAGGAGGCCCTCGGCGGATTCCGGCGCGGCGCTGCCGAATGTGCCGACGGGGCCGCGCGGAAGGACGAGAGCCAGGTCAACCGAGGCATCAGGGTGGTCCAGACGGAAGGCCTCCCCAAACTGGTGAGCACCGTCTCCATGATCAAGGCGGGCCTCGCGCACAAGTGACCCGGCCCGGTGCCGGCGGCGCTGCACGGGGTCTGTGCAGCACAGGCCGCGGGGGTGGACCACGGCCGGCCGCCGCACACGACGAGATCGCCGGGCCGACCGGACCGCAGTTCCTGGAACTCGGCCCGCAGGACTGGCGCGTCCTGCTCGACGCCGCAGCCGTCCCGCGCGACCCGCGGCCCGTCAATCGCGTCGATCTCCGCGCGGGGCACTGCTTACCCTGCCCGTATGGCTCATGCGAAGACCTCCTACGTCTGTCTGCCCTGCCGGGCCTCGTACAAGCAGCCCTACGACCGGGACCGGGAGCGGATCTGCCCGCGGTGCGCGGCGCCCCTGATCCACGCGGGGTCGGCCTTCGCCGCGCCCAAACGGCGGGACGCCGCGGCGTGGCGGACGCTCTCCGTGCTGCTGAACGCGGGGGTGCGCTTCCACAAGAGCTGCTGCGGCGGGCCGGGTTACCGGCCGCGCACCCTGCACGAGGTGCGGGAGCGGATGGCGTACGCGCAGCGCACCGGCAGGCCGTTCGCGGAGGTCCTCGTCCTGCGCGAGCTGCCGTGACCGGCCGCGACGCCCGGGGGGACTGAACCTCGGCCGACACCGACCTGCCGGACAGGGCCGCTTCGCGACCGTCGACACCGACCGGCCGCTCACCTGCGACGTGTTCCGCCCGGTGGGATCATGACCGGATGCACGAGACATCCACCGCGCGGGTGACCGACCAATGGCCGCTCGCACCGTCCGGCGAGACCGACTGGCTGCGGGAACTGGCAGGCACGGACGGACTCACCGGATTCAGGCCACCGCCGCTGCCCGACGCGGCATGGGTGCTCCACGCCATGTACGAGCACGAACTCGGGCCGACCGGAATGTCGTTCGGCGCGTACGAACGGGCCGTGCGGATGGCCGACGGCACCGGACCCGAGATCATCGCGGGTCTCGACCCCGCGGAGGTGCTCTCGGACACCACGGGCGAGACCCCCGGACCCCGTTGGCGCCGCCTGCGGTGGGCGGAACTCGCCGGGCGGCTCGGCGATCCCGTCGTGCCCGAGGGGAAGCTGCCCTGCTTGACGTCCTTCCCCTCGATCTGGGCGGGCGGATGGCCCGCCGGCATTACCGGGCCGTCCGAGGGCAGTCTCGGCCGGGCGGACTGGGACCGGCTGGTCGAGATCCTGACCGAGCACAGTCCGGAGGGCGAGGACACCCGCTGCCTGGCCTACTACACCCCGCTGGTGCTGGGGGCCGAGGACTTCGACAACCTGTGCGTCCGGGTCGGCCGGCTGGGGGACGCCAAGGCCCTGTACGACCACCCCGAGGCCGAGGTCAGCCCGTCCAACCTCTGGCCCCACGACCGGTCCTGGGTCCTCTGCACGGACTACGACCTGTGGGCCACCAAGGTGGCGGGCCCCGCCCCGCTCGTCGAAGCGCTCCTCGGCGACGGGGAGATCGAGGCCGTCCGGCTGCCGGAAGCCCGTTGAACCGGTCCCCGGAAGCCCTCGCGGAACGGTGTGCCTCCTTCGCCTCCTCCTACACTGCCGCCGCGTCCCCGGACCGCACCGGTACGGCCTGCCCGGCCTCGGCGGCAGCCTCGGCGGCGGTGTAGGAGGAGGCGAAGGTGAAGGCGCGCGGGGACGGCCCGTGCGTCCGCAGGTCCGCCAGCCGCTCCAGGGCCTCGGCGACGGTCGGGAGGTGCCCGGCGGGGACCCACCAGAGCACCAGGTGCGCCTCGACGTGCCGCTCGAACCATTCGCGCCGCCGCCGCATCACCTCCAGGTGCCCGCTGCGGTAGGAGAACTCCCACAGGGCCTCCTGGGTCTCCCACACCGACAGGTTGACGACGACGTCCTCACCCGCGGGGCGCAGGCCGGTGGCATCGGCCTCCCCCTCCTCCACGAGCCGCCACACGAAGCCGGGCGCGCCGTCCGCGGCGGCGTTGACCGGATCGAGCATCTCGACGAACGGCGCCATGCGCGGGTCGTCGAAGGGGTGGCGGAGCGTCGCGACGTTGAGCTGGGCGAGGTGGGCGGCATGCGCGGATGCGGTCATGGCCTCATCCCAGCACAGGGCGCTTTTCTATGTCAATCATCATTGTTTTTAGAAACCTCCACCACCACGCAGCACTCGCCCGGCCGGGCGTCCATGCGGGCGCGGACGGGGCCGTCCGTGCCGAGCAGCCCCTCGAGGAGCGCGAGGTTCATGCCGCAGACGAGCGGCGGGAAGCGTTCGGCGACGGCATGGAAGGGGCAGTTGCGCATGCGGACGGCGGGAGTGGCCGCCCCGGCCGCCCCTTCGGCCCCTCCTTCGTCCCCTTCGGCGCCGTGGGTGCCCTCCGCGCTCCCGGCGCCCTCCAGGTGCGGCTCGTAGCCGCGGTCGGCCAGCATCTCCATGGCCTCTTCGAGGCCGCCGCAGGGCGCCGCCGAGCCGCGCAGGGCCTCGCCCCGGCGGCGCGCGGCCGCGCAGAGCGCGGCGTCCAGCCCGGCCTGTTCGGCGGCCTCGGCGAGCAGCTCGGCGGCGGTGCGGTAGTCGCGGGCGGGCAGCGACACCGACCGCTCGGCCCGTGCCCGCGTGTAGACCTTGGCGGGACGGCCGGCCCCCGGACCCGAGCGACCGGTCAGGCGGCGGCTGCCGCTCTCCAGCAGTCCGGCCTGGGTCAGCCTGTCCAGGTGGTGGGCGGCGAGGGTGCGTGTCACCCCGGCCGCCTCGGCGGCCTCGTTGCGGCCGACCTCGCGGCCCTGTGCCGCCACGTACTCGTACAGGCGGCGCCGCACCGGATCCTGCAACACCGCGATCGCATCGATATCCTTCACACGGTCATTCTAGGAACAACGCAGATTGGCGATAGAGCGGTCGCGGCCCACCGCCCCGGCCGGTGCGTCCCGATGTCCCCGGCCGGGCGCGGCGCGCTTGACAGGGAAATCGAACATCCATTCTGATGAGTTATCCACAGCCGAAACGCTCGTGGAGGCGCATTGTCAGTGGCAGGCATTAGCGTCAGTGGCGTGAAGCGATCGACTCAAGCAAACCGGGTGGAACCCATGGCAGGCACCGACCGCGAGAAGGCTCTCGACGCCGCTCTCGCACAGATTGAACGGCAATTCGGCAAGGGTGCGGTCATGCGCCTCGGCGACAAGCCGAACGACCCCATCGAGGTCATCCCCACCGGGTCGACCGCGCTGGACATCGCCCTCGGCGTCGGCGGGCTGCCCCGCGGCCGTGTGATCGAGGTGTACGGCCCGGAGTCCTCCGGTAAGACGACCCTGACCCTGCACGCCGTGGCCAACGCACAGAAGGCCGGCGGCACCGTCGCCTTCGTGGACGCCGAGCACGCGCTCGACCCCGAGTACGCGAAGGCCCTCGGCGTCGACACCGACAACCTCATCCTGTCGCAGCCGGACACCGGCGAGCAGGCACTGGAGATCGTGGACATGCTGGTCCGCTCCGGTGCCCTCGACCTGATCGTCATCGACTCCGTGGCGGCGCTCGTGCCGCGCGCGGAGATCGAGGGCGAGATGGGCGACTCGCACGTGGGTCTCCAGGCGCGACTGATGAGCCAGGCGCTCCGGAAGATCACCGGTGCGCTCAACCAGTCCAAGACCACCGCGATCTTCATCAACCAGCTCCGCGAGAAGATCGGTGTGATGTTCGGCTCGCCGGAGACCACCACCGGTGGTCGCGCGCTCAAGTTCTACGCCTCCGTGCGCCTCGACATCCGCCGCATCGAGACCCTCAAGGACGGCACGGACGCGGTCGGTAACCGCACCCGCGTCAAGGTCGTCAAGAACAAGGTCGCGCCCCCGTTCAAGCAGGCCGAGTTCGACATCCTCTACGGCCAGGGCATCAGCCGCGAGGGCGGCCTGATCGACATGGGCGTGGAGCACGGCTTCGTGCGCAAGGCCGGCGCCTGGTACACGTACGAGGGCGACCAGCTCGGCCAGGGCAAGGAGAACGCCCGCAACTTCCTGAAGGACAACCCCGACCTCGCCAACGAGATCGAGCGGAAGATCAAGGAGAAGCTGGGCGTGGGCGTCCGCAAGGACGCCACCGAGGCCGGTGCCGACACGGCCACCGCCGGCGATGCCGCGGCCACCGCCGTACCCGCCCCGGCATCGAAGGCCAAGACGACGGCCAAGGCCGCCGCGGCCAAGAGCTGACCCGTGCGGGAGCAGGAAGGGGGCGGCGAGCGCCGGGGCGGCCGTGAGGGCCGTACGGAGCTGCCGCCCCAGAGCCCCGAGGAGCAGGCGCGGGCGATCTGTCTGCGTCTGCTCACGGGGAGCCCGCGCACCCGGCGCCAGCTCGCGGACGCCCTGCACAAGCGGGGCATCCCCGAGGAGGTGTCGCAGCAGGTCCTCTCCCGGTACGAGGAGGTGGGCCTGATCGACGATGCCGCCTTCGCCGGAGCCTGGGTCGAGTCCCGGCACCGCGGCCGGGGCCTGGCCCGGCGGGCGCTGGCCCAGGAGCTGCGGACCAAGGGGGTGCACGCCACCCTCGTGGAGGAGGCCCTGGAGCTGCTGGACTCCGACCAGGAGGAGCAGACCGCCCGGGAGCTCGTGGAGCGCAAGCTCGGCTCCACCCGGGGCCTGGAGCGGGACAAGCGGATCCGGCGCCTCGCCGGGATGCTCGCCCGCAAGGGATACCCGGAAGGCATGGCCCTGCGGGTGGTGCGCCGCGCGCTGGAGGCGGAGGGCGAGGACGCCGACGACCTCGGGTACCCGGGGGAGTGAGCCGGTGGGCCCGGGGTGGGGGTAGCCCCCGGGACCGGACGCCGGGGTACGCCAGTGTCAGGCGCCGAGCACGTCGGCAGAGTTGGCCGCATGATGCTGCGTTACGCCCTCCAGACCGTCAGGGACCGCAAGGCCGGTTTCCTCGGCGCCTTCGTCGCACTGCTGTGCGCGGCCGCCCTCGTCACCGCCTGCGGGACGCTCCTGGAAACGGGACTCCGCGGAAAGATCGGCACCGAGCGCTACGCGGCCACGCCGGTCCTCGTCTCCGCCGACCAGAACGTCCACGAGACCACGGTCAAGGAGAAGAAGGGCGGACGGACCAAGACCAAGCACAAGGCCAAGCCCGTGGCCGAGCGGGCCTGGCTCCCCGCCGCCACCATGGACACGGTCCGTGCCGTGCCCGGCGTCGAGCGGGCCGTACCCGAGCTCACCTTCCAGGCCGTCCCGCTGGTCAGCGCCCCCGGCGAGCCCGGGCCCTCGTACGGGCACGCCTGGACCTCCGCCGCACTGACCCCCTTCACCCTCGCCGAGGGCCGCGCCCCGCAGAGAGCCGATGAGGTTGTCATCGACCGTGCGCTGGCCGCCCGCGCCGGACTGGAGCCCGGCTCCGAGCTCGCCGTCCAGTCCACCGGCGAACCCAGGACGTACCGGGTCAGCGGGGTCGCGAAGACGGCCCGGGGCGACCTCGCGCGGCAGAGCGCGCTCTTCTTCAGCGACGACGAGGCCCGACGGCTCGCCGCCCGCGACGACCGGATCAGCGCCATCGGAGTGCTGCCCGCGCCGGGCGTCGGAGCCGACGAACTCGCCGCCCGCGTCGAGCAGGCCCTGCGGGGCACCACGGCGCAGGTCGCCACCGGTGACGAGCGCGGACCCGTCGAGTTCCCGGCCGCCGCCGGCGCCCGCATCAAGCTGGTCTCCATGGGCGGAGCGATGGGCGGTACCTCGCTGCTCGTCGCGATCCTCGTGGTCGTCGGCACCTTCGCGCTCTCCGTCCAGCAGCGCTACCGCGAACTCGCCCTGCTGCGGGCCGTCGCCGCCACCCCGCGCCAACTGCGGCGCATGATCGGCCGGGAGGCGCTGCTCGTCGGCCTGACCGCCGGGGTGGCCGGAGCGCTCGCCGGACTGCCGCTCGCCGCCTGGTTGTACGGCCGGTTCGTCGACAGCGGGGTCGTCCCCGCCACCCTGGAGCGCACCGCCGGCATCTTCCCGATGGCCGCGGCCGTCGCCGCCAGCCTGCTCGGAGCCTGGGCCGCCGCGCGGATCACCGGGCGGCGGATCGCCCGGATCCGACCGGCCGAGGCGCTCGCCGAAGCCGCCGTCGAGCGGGGTCGGCCCGGCTGGATCCGCAGCGTGCTCGGGGTGCTGATGCTGGCGGGCGGTGCGGTGCTGGTCGTCGTACTGGGCTCGCTGCGCACCGAGCCGGCCTCGACACCGGTCACCTTCCTGGCCGTGGTGGTGCTGGCCGGAGCGGTCTCGCTGCTCGGCCCGCCGCTCGTGCGGGGCGCCACCGCGCTGCTCGCCGGTCCGCTGCGGCTGACCGGCCCGGGCGGCCACCTGGCCACTGCCAACCTGCGGGGGAACGCCGCGCGGATGGCCTCCGCCGTCACCCCGCTCGCGCTGCTGACCGGCATGACCTGCACCGTGCTCTTCATCACTCCGACGCTCGGGGACGCCGCCCGCGCCCAGGCCCGTGACGGGATCCGGGCCCAGTGGGTGCTGGCCGCCCAGGGCCCCGGTGTCACGCGGGAGGCCGCGGAGCGGATCCGGCGTACCCCGGGTGTCACTGCGGCCACCGAGATCGTGCACACCTCGGTACGGGTGGGGCTCACGAAGTACGCCGCCCAGGGCGTGACCCCGGCCGGACTGACCCGGACCTGGGATCCCGGGATCACCGGCGGCAGCCTGGACGGCTTCGGCGAGGGGACCGCGGCGGTGAGCGAACTCGCCGCCGAACAGCTGGGGCTGAAGCCGGGTAGCCCGCTGAAACTGACGCTGGGCGACGGCACCCCGGTCACGCTGACGGTCTCGGCCGTGTACGCGCGGGGGCTGGGCTTCGGGGATCTGACGCTGCCGCACGGGCTGGTGGCCGCACACGCCGACAATCCGCTGGCGAGCAGTGTGCTGGTGGCGGCGGAACCGGGGTCGGGTACCGGGCGGGAGCAACTGGCCGCGGCGGTACAGGCGTCGCCGGGCGTACGGGTGCTGTCGGCGGCGGAAGCCGACCGGGCGCGGGCCGAACGGCAGGATGCCGGGGCGGAGATCAACCTGCTGGCGATGGGCCTGGTCCTGGCCTTCACCGCGATCGCCGTGGTGAACACGCTCGCGATGTCGACCGCCGAACGGTTCCGGGAGTTCGCGATGCTGCGGCTGGCCGGGGCGAAGCGCCGGCAGGTACTGCGGATGCTGCGCGCGGAGGCCCTGGCGGTGGTCCTGATCGGGACGGCGCTGGGGTCGGGGATCGCGCTCGCGGTGCTGACCGCGTTCAGCGTGGGCATGACGGGCGTGGCGGCGCCCGCGGTGCTGCCGGTCGCGTACGCGGCGGTGGTGGGGGTGGCCGGGGTGCTCGCCCTGGCGGCCACTGCCCTCCCGGGCCGGGTGGCGTTGCGGATACCTCCGGTGGAAGTGGCCGTGGCCAAGGGCTAGTCCGGCCCCCGGAGCCCCGCCCGTGCGGCGCGGTTGCCGGGGGCGCTGCCCCGGACCCCCGCGCCCCAAACGCCGGCGGGGCTGAAAGAGCGCCGGCCGGGCTGAAGGCGCGGGGAAGGTCAGGCGGGCGTGACCGGGAGGCCGGCCGCCTTCCAGGCCTGGAAGCCGCCCGTCAGATCCGTGGCACGGTGGAGACCCAGGGCGTGGAGGGAGGCCGCGGCGAGGCTGGACGCGTAGCCCTCGTTGCAGATCACCACCACCTGGAGGTCGTGGCTCGTGGCCTCGGGGGCGCGGTGGCTGCCCCGGGGGTCCAGGCGCCACTCCAGTTCGTTGCGCTCGACCACCAGCGCGCCCGGGATCAGCCCGTCCCGTTCGCGCAGGGCCTGGTACCGGATGTCCACCAGGAGGGCCCCGCCGCGGGAAGCGGCGTACGCCACCTGCGCGTCGACGCGGGTGTAGCCCGCGCGGACCCGCTCCAGCAGCTCGTCGATGCCGACCGGGGCGCTCACTGCCAGTCCGCCGGACGCTCGACGTGCTCCAGGCTGAGCACCGGGCCGTTGCGGCTGTAGCGGCGGATCAGCGGGAGCGGCGGGTAGTAGGCGTGCACGGAGATCGCGTGCTCGTCCGGCGACTCGTTGAGGACCTCGTGCACGTGGTGTTCGCGGAAGGCCCGCCCCGTGCCCCCGGCCAGTGTGCGGCGGCGGTCCACGTCCGGGGTCAGCTCCAGGGACTTCCAGCCTTCCGAGGGCAGGCGCACGGTCAGCGAGTGCTCGGTGAGCCGGCCCCGGGCGGTGGCGAACGCGCCCCGCGACTCGGCGTGGTCGTGCCAGCCGGTGCCGGTGCCCGGCGGCCAGCCGATCAGCCACGCCTCGCTGCCGCCCGGCCCCTCCAGCCGGATCCAGGTGCGGCCCTCGGGATCGAGCGGCAGTGAGGCCACGATCGAGGGGTCGGCCGCGGTGCGGAGGGCGAAGTCGAGGAGCTCGGCGGCCGTGGGGCCCCCGGCCAGCACGGGCTCAGGGGCGTACGCGGGTGCGGGTGCGGGTGCAGACATGAAAGTGGACCGTTCCTGGGTTCGCGGAGGTGCGCGCAGGCCGGTGGACGGCACGGGGCACGCGGAGGAAAGGGCGAATCAGCAGGAAGGGCGACACACGCAGCCCGCGTAGCGGAGCAGGTCCATATGGACCCTCCGCCACAGGCGTACGTCGTTGCCGGTCATTCCGCGAGTGAACCACGGAGTCCCGGAGACGGTCAATCGATCACCACGTGCGGGGTCGTCGCCGGTGTCCCCGGTGTCGTCGCCGCGGGCGCCGGGACGCGGGACGCGGGCGCGCCCGCCCGGACCGCGTCCGCCGCCTCGTACAGCTCCGCCGGGCGGACCCCCGCGAAGGTCGCCGCCAGGTGTCCGTCCGGCCGCACGAGCAGCACGGTGTGCGCCGGGGCCCCCGGATAGCTGTCCGCGACCAGCAGGTCGGTGCGGACCGGAAGGGCGCTCACCGCCGCCGCGAGACGGGGCATCAGCCCCGCGCCGAGCCAGTGGCGCCGGTCCCAGACCCCCGTCCCCGGAGCGACCAGGACCACCAGCAGCCGGCCCTGGCCCAGCAGGTCCCGCAGGGGCACGGTCGCCCCGTCGGGTGCGGTCACCGGGACGTTCGCCACCGGACCGCCCGGCTCCGTGGCCGTCGGGACCTCCCGTACGGCGACCGGCGGGGCGTACGCGGGCTCCGCGCCCAGCGGCCCCCGCCCCAGGTGGCCGTCGGTGAGGAGGGACTCGGCGGAACGCGCGGCCCCGGGGAGGTAGGTGCGCAGGCCGGCCCCGGCCCGCAGCGACGGGATCGCCTGGTCGGCCGCGCGCAGCCGGGAGGCGACCGCGGTCCGCCGCTCCTCCTCGTAACGGTCGAGCAGGGCCTCGGAGGCCCCCTGGTGCCAGGCCAGGGAGAGCTTCCACGCCAGATTCTCGGCGTCCCGGAGCCCTTCCTCGACGCCCTGGGTGCCGAGCGCGCCCAGCAGGTGCGCGGCGTCCCCGGCGAGGAAGGCGCGGCCGTCGCGCCAGCGCCGGGCGAGGCGGTGGTGCAGGGTGTGGACCCCGGTGTCGATGAGGTCGTACGGGGGAGTCGTGCCGCCGCACCAGACCGCGAGGGTGTCGCGGATCATGGTCACCAGCGCGTCCGGGGTCACCAGCTCCCCGCGGGCCGGGAGCAGCCAGTCCAGCCGCCACACCCCGTCGGGCAGCGGCCGGGAGGTGACCTCCTGCGGCGGGCTGCGGTGCAGCAGGGCCTCGCCGGGCCAGGGCAGTTCGGTGCGCAGCGCGGCCACGGCGTGGCGCTCGACCGCGGTGCGGCCGGGGAAACGGATGCCGAGCAGTTTGCGCACGGTGGAGCGGGCGCCGTCGCAGCCGACGAGGTAACTCCCGCGCCACCACGTGGTCTCGGCGCCGCGGGTGTGCGCGGTGATGCCCCCGCCGTCCTGCTCCAGCGAGTCCACCCTGGTGTCGGTGACCAGCTGGACGAGCGGGTGGGCGGTGGCGGCCCCGCGCAGCCCGCGCGTCAGCGCGTGCTGCGGCACGTGCAGCGGGGCCGGGTGGTCCTCGAAGGTGATGCGCCGGTCGGCCTGGCGCCGGCGCATGGTGCGCCAGGCGGCGAAGTACGCCCCCTCGTCGCGCAGGGTCGTACAGCCCAGCCGGTGGGCCATGGCCGCCGTGTCGGCGTGCAGGACGACCGTGCGGGCCGGCCGGACCTCCTCCTTGCCGGGCCCTTCGTCGAGCACGACGGAGGGCACGCCCGCGCCCGCCAGGGCGAGCGCCAGGGACAGTCCGACGGGCCCCGCGCCGACGACGATCACCGGGTCCATGGCGCGGCTCCCGATGTCCGGTATGTGATCACAGAACGTATGCAACCCACTGGAGGTGCCCGCGTCAAGTGACACCCGAGGGCGCAACGCAGCGTGGTGGGGCGGCTGAGTTGCCCCGCACCCCCAAAATTCCGGCCAAAAAGATGACCGCAGTGACACCCCCCGGGCGGTGGAACAGGAGGCGCGCCGCATGGAACCG
>NZ_JBSGXU010000047.1:0-47438 GCF_053610205.1 Streptomyces sp. NPDC054932
CAGTGGCGGGACGGGTACGTCATCCGGGGGCTGCAGCAGCTGCTCGTGGAGTTCTAGGGGGTGTCCGCAAAGTCCCGCCTGGCCCGCGACGCCCTCCGGGCGCCGGCGCTACTTTGCGGACACCCCCTGGGCCCGGGCTACGCGGTCATGTCGCGGCGGCGCAGGGCGCCGAGGCCCGCCGCGGTCAGGGCCGCCGCCAGGGCGGTCAGCGCCAGGAGCGGGGTCCGGTCCAGGGCCTGTGCGCCCGGCAGCCGGGGCAGATGGGCGAAGGGCGAGAGGTCCAGGACCGCCTGCGGGAGGTTCAGCGCCGGGCCGACCCAGCCCAGGGCCAGCACGCCCCCGGCCACCGCCCAGGCGGCCCCCGCGTACGCCGGGGCCGCGCCGTACAGCAGCGCCGCCAGTGCCCCGATCAGCCACACCGCCGGGAGCTGGGCGAGCGTGGCACCGATCGCCGCGCCCGGATCCCGGCCGTGCCCGAGGCCGAGGCCGGCTCCCGCCAGCAGCAGGATCAGCGCCGAGCCGCCGAAGGCCACGGCCAGGTGGCCGCCGGCCCAGCGCAGCCGGCCGACCGCGTTCGCGAGCAGCGGCTCCGCGCGCTGCCCCGACTCCTCGCCGCTCAGGCGCAGTACGGCCGCGACGGCGTACAGGGCGGCGACCATGCCGAACAGGCCGGCCATCGTGGCGAGGAAGGCGTCGGTGAGCGCGCCCTGCCCGCCCACCCCGCCCGGCTCGCCCGCCCCGCCCATCCGCTCGATGATCTCGCGGGTCCTGTCGTTGCCGCCGACCAGATCCGCGGCGCCGTCCGCCATCCCGCCGAAGACGGCCCCGGCGATCAGGAAGCCCGCGCTCCAGCCCAGTAGGCTGCCGCGCTGCAGCCGCCGGGCGAGTGCGCCCGCCGTACCCAGGCGCCCATCGGCCGGCCCCGGCCGCGACGGCAGGAAGCTCATCCCCAGGTCACGGCGCCCGGCCAGGGCATAGGCCGCGCCCGCCTGCACCGCGACGGCGGCGGCGAACAGGAGGAGCACCCACCAGCGTTCGGCGGCGAAGGCCCGTACGTTCTCCACCCAGCCGAGCGGCGAGGACCAGGTCAGGGCCGATCGCCCGCCCGCCGTACCGGCGTCGCCCGCGGCCTTCAGGACGAAGGCGGCGCCGAGCACGGCGGCCGTCGTCCCCTTGGCGGCGCGGGCACTCTCGGTCAGCTGGGCGGCGATGGCGGCCGTGCAGGCGAAGAGCATGCCGGTGGCGGCGACGGCCAGCCCGAGAGCGATCGCTCCGGGCGCGCCCCGCCCCGCGAGGCCTGCCGCGATGAGCAGGGCCACGCACGCATCGGCCACGAGGGCGGCGAGCAGCGCCGCGGTCAGTGGGGCCCGTCGCCCCACCATGGCGGCGGACAGCAGTTCCTGACGGCCGCTCTCCTCCTCCTCGCGGGTGTGCCGGATTACGATGACCAGGCTCATCACGGCCGCGAGGACGGCTGCGTGGACGCCGATCCGCCAGGCCGTCAGGCCGCCGAGGGAATCGCCGAAGACCGGCCCGTACAGGGCGCGCATCGAGCCGTTGGCGTTCATCGAGGCGGCGGTCCGGGCGCGTTCGGCGGCAGTGGTGTACACGCTGCCCAGCGAGCCGGGCATGCTCACCACCATGAGGGTGGTGACCGCGATCCACACCGGCATCACCACGCGGTCGCGGCGCAGGGCGAGCCGCAGCAGCGCCCCCGTGCCCGTCAATTGGCCGGTCGGCCGGGCGCTCATCGGGACGCCTCTTCGGTGTAGTGGCGCAGGAAGAGCTCTTCGAGGGTGGGCGGGGTCGAGGTCAGCGACCGCACCCCCGCCGCGGTGAGGGAGCGCAGTACGGCGTCCAGCTTGTCGGTGTCCGCCTGGAGGCGGACCTTCAGCCCCTGCACCTCGACGTCGTACACGCCCGGCAGGTGTGCGAGGCCGTTCGGCGGGGCGGCGAGTTCGGCGCTGATCGACGTACGGGTGAGGTGGCGCAGTTCGGCGAGGGTGCCGGTCTCCACGGTGCGGCCCTTGCGGATGATGCTGACCCGGTCGCAGAGGGTCTCGACCTCGCTGAGGATGTGCGAGCTGAGCAGGACGGTGCGCCCGGCGGCGCGGGCCTCGGTGACGCAGTCCTGGAAGACCTCCTCCATCAGCGGGTCGAGGCCGGAGGTCGGTTCGTCGAGGACGAGCAGTTCGGCGTCGGAGGCGAAGGCCGCGACGAGGGCGACCTTCTGCCGGTTGCCCTTGGAGTACGTGCGCCCCTTCTTGGTGGGGTCCAGTTCGAAGCGCGCGACGAGTTCGGCGCGGCGGGTCCGGTCGAGGCCGCCGCGGAGGCGCCCGTAGAGGTCTATGACCTCGCCGCCGGAGAGGTTGCGCCACAGGGTGACGTCTCCGGGAACGTAGGCGACGCGGCGGTGGAGGGGGACGGCGTCGGCCCAGGGGTCGCCGCCGAGCAGTTCGGCGGTGCCGGAGTCGGCGCGCAGCAGGCCCAGCAGGACGCGGATGGTGGTGGACTTGCCGGCGCCGTTGGGGCCGAGGAAGCCGTGGACCTCGCCGGTGGTGACCGAGAGGTCGAGTCCGTCCAGTGCACGGGTGCGGCCGAATGCCTTGTAAAGGCCGGCCACGCTGATTGCCTTCGTCATGCTTCCGAACGTACGCTCATTTCACAAACTTGTGAAGATTGAGAATCTCAAGAATCGCGTAAAGTCGGAGTCGTGGCGGATGACATGGCGGATGTGGAGTCGGGTACCGGTACCGGTACCGGGGGGCGGGACGGGGAAGCCGTCTCCCGGTTCGTGGAGCGGTTCGCCGCGCAGCTGACCGACGCCGGGATGCAGCGAATGGCCGCGCGCGTCTTCGCGCAGCTGCTGGCCAGCGACGGCGGGGCGCTCACCTCGGCCGAACTGGGCGAGGCGCTGCGGATCAGCCCGGCGGCCGTGTCCGGTGCCGTGTCCTACCTGACGCAGGTCAACATGGTCAGCCGCGAACGCGAACCGGGCTCACGGCGCGACCGGTACGTCCTGCACAACGAGCTCTGGTACGAGACCTTCACGCGCCGCGACCAGGTCCTGACCCTGTGGGAGAAGACCCTGCGCGAGGGCGCGGCCACCCTCGGCACGGACTCGCCCGCCGGGGCGCGCGTCGCGGAGACGGCGGCCTTCTTCGAGTTCATGCAGGGCGAGATGCTGGGCCTGATGGACCGCTGGCGGACCCACCGCGCGACCCTCGGCCTCGGCTGAGCGGGGCGGCCACCCGGCGACCCGGCCACCCGGCGGACCGGCGGACCGGATCCGGCGCCCCGGCGGAAGGATCCGGCTGACCGAATCCCGCCGGCCGGATCCGGAAGCACCGATACCCGCAGACGCGGCACCCCATGCGTGCCATGCTGGAACGCATGAACCTGGAGGACCTGGTACGGCTGCGCCGCGCCCGGGACATGATGGACCGCGAGTACGCGGAACCGCTGGACGTTCAGGCACTCGCCAACGTCGCCCTCATGTCGGCCGGACACTTCTCCCGCAGCTTCCGCGCCGCCTTCGGGGAAACCCCGTACAGCTACCTCATGACCCGCCGCGTCGAACGCGCGAAGGCCCTGCTGCGACGCGGCGACCTGAGCGTGACGGACGTCTGCTTCGCCGTCGGATGCACCTCGCTGGGGTCCTTCAGCTCGCGCTTCACCGAGCTCGTCGGCGAGACCCCCAGCGCCTACCGGGCCCGCAGCCACGACGACGGCGCGGCGATCCCGGCGTGCGTCGCCAAGGTCCTCACGCGACCGGTCAGGATCGGAGAAGCGAAATCCGCACCCTCCTCGTAGCGTCGACGGCATGGACATCAACCTCTCGCAGTGCTTCATCGCAGTCGACGACCACGACAAGGCGATCGCCTTCTACCGCGACACCCTCGGCCTGGAAGTCCGCAACGACGTCGGGTTCGAGGGGATGCGCTGGGTGACCGTCGGCTCCCCGGCGCAGCCGGACGTGGAGATCGTCCTCGAACCGCCGCTCGCCGACCCGGGCGCCTCGCCGGCCGACCGGCAGGCGATGGCCGAGCTGCTGGCCAAGGGCATGCTGCGCGGCGTGATCTTCTCCACCGACGACGTCGACGCCACCTTCGAACGCATCCGGGCCGCCGGCGCGGAGGTCGTGCAGGAGCCGGTCGACCAGCCGTACGGCGTCCGTGACTGCGCCTTCCGCGACCCGGCCGGGAACATGATCCGGTTCAACCAGCCCCGCAAGCCATAGCCGCCGACTGCCGCAGGAGTCCGCACAGGGGTCCGCACAGACGGCCCGCACGAGAGATGGAGACACGATGAGCAGGGCCCCCAAGCCGGACCCCACGTCGCCCGCGCCGCACGCTGCCGACAGCCACGGTCTGATCCGCGTGCACGGAGCGCGCGTGAACAACCTCAAGGACGTCAGCATCGAGATCCCCAAGCGCCGGCTGACGGTGTTCACCGGAGTCTCCGGTTCGGGCAAGAGCTCGCTGGTGTTCGACACGATCGCCGCCGAGTCCCAGCGGATGATCAACGAGACCTACAGCACCTTCGTGCAGGGCTTCATGCCGACGCTGGCCCGCCCCGAGGTCGACGTACTCGACGGGCTGACCACCGCGATCACCGTCGACCAGCAGCGGATGGGCGGCGACCCCCGCTCCACGGTCGGTACCGCGACCGACGCCAACGCGATGCTCCGCATCCTCTTCAGCCGGCTCGGCAAGCCCCACATCGGCCCGCCCAGCGCCTACTCCTTCAACGTCGCCTCGGTCCGGGCGAGCGGCGGGATCACGGTCGAGCGCGGCGCGGACAGGACGAAGACCGTGAAGGCGACCTTCTCCCGCACCGGCGGCATGTGCGTGCGCTGCGAGGGCCGGGGCTCGGTCTCCGACATCGACCTCACCCAGCTCTACGACGACTCCAAGTCGCTCTCCGAGGGCGCGTTCACCATCCCCGGCTGGAAGTCCGACAGCTTCTGGACCGTGCGGGTCTACGCCGAGTCCGGCTTCCTCGACCCGGACAAGCCGATCGCGAAGTTCACCAAGAAGGAGATGCAGGACTTCCTCTACCGGGAGCCCACCAAGGTGAAGGTCGAGGGCGTCAACCTCACCTACGAGGGACTCATCCCCAAGATCCAGAAGTCCTTCCTGTCCAAGGACAAGGAGGCGATGCAGCCGCACATCCGGGCCTTCGTGGAACGGGCGGTCACCTTCACCGTCTGCCCCGAGTGCGAGGGCAGCCGGCTCAGCGAGGGCGCCCGCTCGTCGAAGATCAAGAAGATCAGCATCGCCGACGCGTGCGCGATGCAGATCAGCGACCTGGCCGAGTGGGTCCGCGGCCTCGACGAGCCCTCGGTGGCCCCGCTGCTCACCGCGCTGCGGCTCACCCTCGACTCGTTCGTGGAGATCGGTCTCGGCTACCTCTCGCTCGACCGGGCGTCGGGGACGCTGTCGGGCGGCGAGGCGCAGCGCGTCAAGATGATCCGCCACCTCGGCTCCTCGCTCACCGATGTCACGTACGTCTTCGACGAGCCCACCATCGGTCTGCATCCGCACGACATCCAGCGCATGAACGACCTCCTGCTGCGGCTGCGCGACAAGGGCAACACCGTGCTCGTCGTGGAGCACAAGCCGGAGACCATCGCGATCGCCGACCACGTCGTCGACATCGGCCCCGGCGCGGGCACCGCGGGCGGCACCGTCTGCTACGAGGGCACCGTCGAGGGGCTGCGCTCCGGCGGCACCATCACCGGCCGCCACCTCGACGACCGGGCCAAGCTCAAGCCGTCGGTGCGCAGGCCCACCGGTGCGCTGGAGATCCGCGGGGCGACGGCGAACAACCTGCGCGACGTCGACGTCGACATCCCGCTCGGGGTGCTCACGGTCGTCACCGGTGTCGCCGGCTCCGGCAAGAGCTCGCTGCTGCACAAGTCGCTGTCCCCCGCCGCGGACGTGGTCTCGATCGACCAGGGCGCGATCCGCGGCTCGCGCCGGAGCAACCCGGCGACCTACACCGGGCTGCTGGACCCGATCCGCAAGGCGTTCGCCAAGGTCAACGGGGTGAAGCCGGCGCTGTTCAGCGCCAACTCCGAGGGCGCCTGCCCCAACTGCAACGGCGCCGGTGTCATCTACACCGACCTCGCGATGATGGCCGGGGTCACGACCACCTGCGAGGAGTGCGAGGGGAAGCGGTTCGAGGCGTCGGTGCTGGAGTACCACCTCGGCGGCCGCGACATCAGCGAGGTGCTCGCGATGTCGGTGACGGAGGCCGAGGAGTTCTTCGGCGCCGGCGAGGCCCACACGCCCGCCGCGCACCGCATCCTCACCCGGCTCGCCGACGTCGGGCTCGGCTACCTCAGCCTCGGCCAGCCGCTCACCACGCTGTCCGGCGGTGAGCGCCAGCGGCTCAAGCTGGCCACCCACATGGCGGAGAAGGGCGGCGTCTACGTGCTCGACGAGCCGACCACCGGCCTGCACCTCGCCGACGTGGAGCAGCTGCTCGGCCTGCTCGACCGGCTGGTCGAATCCGGGAAGTCGGTCATCGTCATCGAGCACCACCAGGCGGTCATGGCGCACGCCGACTGGATCATCGACCTCGGTCCCGGCGCCGGTCACGACGGCGGCCTGATCGTCTTCGAGGGCACCCCCGCCGACCTCGTGGCGGACCGCTCCACCCTCACCGGCGAGCACCTCGCGGCGTACGTCGGCGCCTGACCGGCCCTCGCCCACTGCCACCCTCAACCCCCACCCCTGCCGCCGCAGCCGGCGCCGCGCCGCTGCGGTGGCAGGGGTACGGGGAGCTGCCTGGCGTGGTCGGCGGATGCACGCGCCCCCGACCGAAAGTGCGATCTCCATGAGCGACAAGCCCGCCATCGTCCTGGTCCACGGCTTCTGGGGCGGCGCCGCCCACTGGGCCAAGGTCATCCCCGAGCTCCACCGGCGGGGCTTCGGCTCCCTGCACGCGGTGGAGAACCCGCTGACCTCGCTGGCCGACGACGCCGAGCGCACCCGCAGGATGGTCCGCCAGATCAACGGTCCGGTGCTGCTCGTGGGGCACTCGTACGGTGGCGCGGTCATCACCGAGGCCGGGGACCTGCCGAACGTGGCCGGACTGGTCTACGTGGCGGCATTCGCCCCGGACGCCGGGGAGAGCCCCGGGCAGATCAGCCAGGAGCTGCCGCCCGCGGCCTTCGAGAACATCGCGCCCGACTCGGACGGCTACCTGTGGATCAAGCAGGACAAGTTCCACGAGAGCTTCGCGCAGGACCTCACGGCCGAGGAGGCGCTGGTCATGGCCGTGACCCAGAAGGCACCGCTCGGCTCGACCTTCGGTGACACCGTCACCGCGCCCGCCTGGCGGTCGAAGCCCTCCTGGTACCAGGTGTCCACGGCGGACCGCATGATCCACCCGGACAACGAGCGGCGGATGGCCGACCGGATGAAGCCGCGCAAGGTGATCGAACTCGACGCGGGCCACGCCTCGCTCGCCTCGCAGCCCCGGCCGGTCGCCGACCTCATCGAAGCGGCGGCGCTTGCCCTGTCCGCGCCGTGACCGGGCGGGTCCGGCCGCGGCGCGCGGGCCGGGCGCGGCCCAGCCCGCCGGAGTGCGGGGCCCACAGGACCCCGCCCGCGGCCGGGTCGCCCGCGACCCGCACCACCTGAGTGGCCGGGGCGCTCTCCCTACGGGGCCACGGGCGCGGCGGCAGCACCCGCCGGCCCAGCGGGCCCAGGGTCAGCACGTGCCGCCCGCCGGCCAGCACCAGCACGGGCGGGCGCCACCCGGAGCGGACCACCACGGCCTCGTACGGGGTCCAGGTCACCGCGGGGTCCCGCAGCAGGCGCCGGACCCGCCGGACGGCGTACAGTTCCCGCGCCCCGAGCAGCACCGGGCTCAGCACCACGCCCAGGGACGCCGCCAGCACCGGCGGCCGGCCGAGCAGGGCCGCGACCACCACCGGCCAGCAGAACACCGGCAGCAGGCACAGCAGCAGCGCGTCGCGCCGCCAGTCGCCCAGCGCGTCGCGTATCTCCGCGGCTCCCGGTCCACCGGGAGCGCCGCCCGGTGCACCCTCTGTGGTCACCGGGGCACGGTGAGCGTCCATGCCGCGGGCCGCAGGGTCCACGTACGGCGCCGGACCGGGCCCGTCAGCGCCGCGTCCGCGCGGTAGCGGAAGTCCGCGCCCGACACGGTCACCGTCTTCGCCCGGGCCGTGACCGTCGCCTCGGCGGAGCCGCCGCCGCCCGTCCGGACCACGACCTCCGCCGGTCCGCCGTCGTCCCGGGTGCGAACCGAGACGTCCTCCACGGGCCGGTCCACGTCCGCCAGCAGCACCCCGTCGGCCTCGACCCGCAGCCGGTGCCGGCCCGTGGCCGCGCCGCCAGCCGCCGCCACCGGGCGGACCAGCGTCCGCACCAGCGACCGGTACGCGCTCCACACCGACGGCCCGGCGGGCCGCGGGACCCCGTGCACCGGCGGGATCCGCAGCGCGCCCAGCACGACCCCGTCGCTGTCGTCGACCAGCAGGTCGTAGCTGCGCACCGCCCCGTCGAGCACGGCCCGGGCGGCGGTGACGGCCGAAAGGGGCACGCCGAGGGACCTGGCCAGCCCCAGGGAGCCCACCGGGCCCACGGGGACCAGCGCCAGGGGGCCCTCCCCCAGCCCCCGCTCCCGGTGCAGCAGGCCCACGGCGCGCACCAGGGCGCGGTCGTCACCGACGATCACCAGCCGCCGATGGCCCCGGCGGGCAAGAGCCCGCGCAAATTCCTCCTGCGAATCCGGGAGGCAGATTTTCGCTGCCGCGCCCGCTGACAACACATCCTTCGCGATCCGCACGGACTCGCCGTCAAGACGGCGGGCGACCGGGTCGACGAGCACGAGCAGGCCGCCTACCGGCGCGCCCGCTTGGCTCATGGTGGGCTCTGGAGCCGACACCTCGGTCCTTCCTCGGGTAGCATCTTTGTGCAAGAGGCCCTTGCGCTATTGCGCCAGGGCCTTCGTCTATTCCGGGGTACCGGTCCGACGGCTCAGCCTGCGGTGTACATCGTCGTACGCCCCCTGACCTTGGACATGCCCCATCCGGAAGAGGTGTACGCCTGTGCCCGCTCTTGTGCTGCTCGGAGCTCAGTGGGGTGACGAGGGCAAGGGAAAGGCCACCGACCTGCTCGGTGGATCCGTTGACTATGTAGTGCGCTACCAGGGCGGCAACAATGCCGGCCACACGGTCGTCGTGGGCGACCAGAAGTACGCACTGCACCTTCTCCCTTCCGGCATCCTCTCCCCCGGATGCACCCCGGTCATCGGTAACGGTGTCGTCGTCGACCCGGCCGTCCTGCTCTCCGAGCTGCGCGGTCTGAACGAGCGCGGCATCGACACCTCCAAGCTGCTCATCAGCGGCAACGCGCACCTGATCACGCCGTACAACGTCACCCTCGACAAGGTCGGCGAGCGCTTCCTCGGTAAGCGCAAGATCGGTACGACCGGTCGCGGCATCGGCCCGACGTACGCGGACAAGATCAACCGCGTCGGCATCCGCGTCCAGGACCTGTACGACGAGTCGATCCTCATCCAGAAGGTCGAGGCGGCGCTGGAGGGCAAGAACCAGCTCCTCGCGAAGCTGTACAACCGCCGCGCGATCGACGCCGCCCAGATCGTCGAGGAGATGCTCCAGTACGCGGAGCAGATCAAGCCGTACGTCGCCGACACCACCCTGATCCTCAACAACGCGCTCGACGAGGACAAGGTCGTGCTGTTCGAGGGCGGACAGGGCACCCTGCTCGACGTCGACCACGGCACCTATCCCTTCGTCACCTCGTCCAACCCGACCGCCGGCGGCGCCTGCACCGGCACCGGCGTGGGCCCGACGAAGATCAGCCGTGTCATCGGCATCCTCAAGGCCTACACGACCCGAGTCGGCGCGGGCCCGTTCCCGACCGAGCTGTTCGACCAGGACGGCGAGGACCTGCGCCGCATCGGCGGCGAGCGCGGCGTGACCACCGGACGTGACCGCCGCTGCGGCTGGTTCGACGCGCCGATCGCACGTTACGCCACCCGCGTGAACGGTCTCACCGACTTTTTCCTCACCAAGCTGGACGTACTGACCGGCTGGGAGCAGATCCCGGTCTGCGTCGCGTACGAGATCGACGGCAAGCGCGTCGAGGAGCTGCCGTACTCGCAGACGGACTTCCACCACGCGAAGCCGATCTACGAATACCTCCCCGGCTGGTCCGAGGACATCACCAAGGCCAAGACCTTCGAGGACCTCCCGGCGAACGCCCAGGCGTACGTCAAGGCCCTGGAGGAGATGTCGGGCGCCCCGATCTCCGCGATCGGCGTCGGCCCCGGCCGTACCGAGACGATCGAGATCAACTCGTTCCTCTAGGCCCCGGTCCGAAGGACAGGACCCGGTCCACCCCGAGGGGCGGCAGGCGCACGGGCGCCCGCCGCCCCTCGGGCGTTCCCGGGGCGGCGCGGAGAAGAAATTTCCCGCCCCCTGTCACATCCGTGCGCTCCCCTCCGTCAGTGCTGTACAGACACCGGCCGAAGGAGAGCAGCCATGACCCACACGCACCCCTCCATTTCGCGGATGCCCGACCCGGCCGCATTCGTCCCCGAGCTGAACGACATCAGCGCCGCCCTCTTCCGGGCCACGGGCAACCGCTCGGTGCCGCGGACCACGATGAGCCTGGTCCACCTGCGCGCCGGGCAGATCGTCGGCAACACCTACCTGACCGTCCTGAACACCGGTTTCCTGCGCAAGGCCGGGGAGTCCGAGGAGCGCATCACGGCGGTCTCCTCCTGGCAGGACGCCCCCTTCTTCACGGACGCCGAGCGCGCCGCCCTCGCCCTGGTGGAGGCCACCCTCCAGCCCGCCCCGCACGGCAGGGAGCGGGTCGGCGACGAGCTGTACGCCGAGGTCGCCGCGCACTACGACGAGAAGGCCCTCGCCACCCTCACCATCGCGATCGGGCAGATCAACTTCTTCATCGCCCTGGCGGTCATCGGCAAGCCGCAGCCGGTCGGCTCGCTGGCCGACGAGCAGTGGGGCTGAGCTGCCCGCCCGCGGGCGGGCACGATCTCGGGGGGCGGGGTCCGGGTGGGCGGAAATATGATGTGCACGGGCTTTTCGCGCAGCGGAAGCAGGGACGGATGGATGCACTTCGGAGCGTTCCGTGACCCCTCGCCGCGCCCCCAGGATCGCCAGCGACGACCTGCTCAGCACGCTCGGGCGGCTCGCCGACCAGGCGCGCCGCGGGGTCGAGCTGCAACAGGCCCGGGTCGACCTCGCCGAGGCGCTGCAGAGCGAGATGCTGCCCGCCTCGCTGCCGGCGCTGCCGGGGCTGCGGACCGCCGCCCGGTACTCGCCCGCCCGGAACGGCCTGGACATCGGCGGCGACTGGTACGACGGCTTCCGGCTGCCCGAGGGCGCCCTCGCCTTCTGCATCGGTGACGTCCAGGGGCACGATGTGGAGGCGGCCGCCTTCATGGGCCAGGTGCGGATCTGTCTGCGCGCCGTGGCCGCCGTCGTCGTCGATCCGGGCGAGGTCCTGAGCCGGGCCAACGAGGTGCTGCTCTCCATGGACCGCGAACTGTTCGCGACCTGCAGCCTGCTCCGCTTCGATCCGGAGACCCGGGAGCTGGAGACCGCCCGGGCCGGACACATTCCGGCGGTCTGGGCCACCGTGGACGGCGAGTACGGCATCGCCGAGGACGACGGCGGCCTCCCGCTGAACCTGATGCCCGGGGCCGGGTACGCGGTGACCCGGCGCCGGCTGACGAAGGCGGGTTCGATCGTCCTGCTCACCGACGGCGTGGTCGAGGGGCCGAAGTTCCCGATCGAGGAGGGCCTGGAGCGGGTGAGCCGGGTCGTCCGCGAGGCGGCGGGCGCCGATCCGGGCGAACTGGCCGCCGAAGTGATGAGGGTGGCCGACTCCACCGGCCACACCGATGACGCCGCCGTGCTCGTCCTCAGCCACGACGCCGCCGGAGCCCGGTAGCGCGTGTCACGGCCCGGCCCGACGCCGGGCTGTTGTCTGATGCTGTGGTGCGCATCGAGGGATGGCGACGTCTGCCCGCAGTTCTGCTACCGATCCTCGCCGTGGCCATCGCCTACTACGTGGGCGGTCGGATCGGCCTGCGCCAGCGTGTGGTCGTCGACGGTGCCGAGGTCACGCCGCTGTGGCTGCCGACCGGCATCGCACTGGCCGCCCTGCTCTGGCTGGGCCTGCGGGTGTGGCCCGGCATCGCCCTCGGCACGTACCTCGCCATCGAACGGATCAGCGACTTCGATGCGCCCGGCCTCGGCATCGTCGCGGGCAACACCCTCGCCCCCGTGTGCGCGTACCTGATGCTCCGCAGGGTGGGGTTCCGCGTCGAGATGGACCGGCTGCGGGACGCGCTGGCCCTGGTCTTCCTGGGCGGTCTGCTGCCGATGCTGATCAGCGCGACGATCGGGACCTGGACGCTGGTGCTCTCCGGGGACCTGCCGATCGACCAGTTCTGGCCCGTCTGGGCGGCCTGGTGGGCCGGGGACGCGATGGGCGTGCTCGTGGTGACCCCGATGCTGCTCGTCCTGCGCCGGGTCCGTATCCGGCGGCCCGGTGAGGGCTTCCGCGCGGCCGAGGCGGCGGCCCTGGCGGCCACCACCGTGGCCGTCACCCTCGTGGCCACCCGGACCCCGCTCTCCCTGCTCTTCCTCGTCTTCCCGCTGATCATCTGGGCGGCCGTACGGTTCCAGCTCGCCGGGAGCGCGCCGTGCACCGTGGTCGTGTCGGTCCTGGCGATCTCGGCGGCGACGGAACGCGCCGGCCAGTTCGCCGACCGCACCCTCCTGGAGATCATGGTCAATCTCCAGGCCCTCAACGGGGCGGCAGCCCTGACCGGGCTGCTGCTGTCGGCCATGGTCACCGAGCAGAACAACGTCCGCCTGAAGGTCGAGCAGGTCTGCGAGGACCTGGCCGAACTGGTGGAGCACCTGGCCCCGGGAAAGAAGCCGGACCGCTGGACCGAGCCGCCGGACGCCCGCTAGGGGGCGTCCGGATCCGGGAGACGGCCCGGAAAACCGGGGACTCAGCTGCTGGGAGCGGGAGCCGGGCCCTTTTCGAGGACGAGGTCCGACGTCCAGGCCTCACCGAACTTGGTTTCCTTCCCGTCGGCGTTGAAGGAGTACACGCCCTCCAGCGGGATCTTCTCGCCGCCCGGCGAGGACTGGAGGACGTCGCAGACCTCGGCGACCGTCGCCACCGGGGTGTCCTTCATGGCGGTCACCACGTCCCCGGTGCTCAGATTGGCCTTCGCCACGGGCGAGTTCGTGCGGGCACTGACGACGAACACCCCGGTCACACCCTTGTCGATCAGCCGCTGCTGATCCTTCTCCACGCTGGCCTGCTCCTCCTCGACGAAGTACGCGCTCAGTTCCGGGTCGTCCAGCGCCACGATCCCCCAGCCGGGGTCGTTCTTCGTGACTCCGGTGGCCAGGCTGTCGAGCACCGGCCGGGCGTGGTCGGCGCTGATGGCGTAGAACTGCCCCTGCACTTCACCCGTGGCGGCCAGCGAGTTGATCCCGACGACCTTCCCCTGGCCGTTCAGCAGCGGGCCACCGGAGTTGCCCGCGTTCACGGTCGCGGAGTGCTGGATCGTGGCGGGATAGCGCGTCATCGAGGTCGACGGCTCGGCGTCCACGACGTTCGGGTTCTGCACCGAGCCAGCCGTGTAGATGGCCTTCTGGTTGGCCGTGCTGAGCCCTTGCGGGTAGCCGAGGGCGGTGACCGTGTCGGCGATCTCGACGTCCTTGCTCTCGCCGAATTCCAGCGCCTTCAGGTCGTCCGGCTTCGTGGTGAAGGCCAGGACCGCCAGGTCCTCACAGGGGTCGATGCCGACCACGCGGGCCGCCACCGGCGGCTGGTCATTGACCGAGACCTTCAAGGAGGGCTCGTCCACCACCACATGGGCATTGGTGGCGATGAGTCCCCTCTCCTCGTCGTAGACGAAGCCGCTTCCCTCTGCGTACTTCCCCACGACGTGCACGGTGCCCGGCGCCGCCTGCTCGTAGATCTTCTTCGGGTCCTTGTCGTCGGCGGAGGCCGACGGGACGACCAGAGCCCCGAGCACCACTGTCGCGGCGGCCAACACGGCGCCACTGTGCTGCACCTTCATAGGTCCGCACCCTTCCAGAGGACGGATCCCTCTTTCAGGCTAGTCCCGAGGTTCCCGGGTGTCCTGGCAAGACCCGGTGGTTGAGCGTTCCACAAAGTGACGGACCGTCGGTGGGCATGTGCCGGAACGCACGAGCGCCCCGGAAACGGATTCCGGGGCGCCCGTGCGGCGACTGGCGACTGGCGACTAGTTGGTCTCGTAGTAGCCGAAGACGTCGATCACCAGGTCGGTGGTCGCCCACTCCTCCCAGCTCTGGTTGAAGAAGTCGACGATGCCGTTCTCGCCGGCGCTCGCCTGGACCAGGTTCGGGACGGTCTTGCCCTTCATCCAGTTCAGGGTGGAGGAGCTGGGAGCGTCCTGCGCCACGTCGCGGTCGTTCTTGTAGTCGTCGGCCGAGTTCCCGTCCGGCGCGACCGAGAGGTAACCGGTGTTCGCGGTGTTGGTGACCGTGGTGTTCAGCACGTAGCCCGAGACACCGTCGTCCTCGGGCAGGGGGGTGAAGAACACGGGCAGGTAGTAGCCGCCGGGGATCGGCTTGTTGTTCGTGCGGGTGTCCAGCCGGCGGACCGGGCCGACCGGCACGAACGCGCCCTTGCTGTTCGCGCTGTAGTAGCCGACCACGTCGACGACGACGTCGGTCCCGGCCCAGGCACCGTTGTGGATGTTGATGTTGCCGCCGGTGCCGACGGGGACGATCACCGAGTTCGCGATCGTCTGACCGGCGCTGAAGTTCAGGCTGGAGGTGTCCGGCGCCGACTGACCGGTCGGGTACACGGTCAGGTGACCGTACGCCTTCGGGTTGGTGACGGTGACGTTCAGCGCGACGGCGGTGACGTCCTGGGGCACGCCGTTGAGACCGCTGATCCGGGTGCTGAAGCCGGCCTGCCCGCCCAGCTGTCCCCTGACGGTGCCGAGGCCCTCGCGGGTGTCGACGAAGCGGACCGGGGTCATCGGGGTGTAGCCGCTCGACGCCTTCTGCGTGAAGTAGCCGCTGACGTCGGCGATCACGTCGACCGAGCCGCCCCAGCTGCCGTTGAACAGGTCGACGTAGCCGTTCTTGCCGACCGGCACGATCACCTGGTTCGGAACGGTCTGACCGGCCTGGAAGTTGACGTTCGACGTCTCCTTGCGCTCACCGTCCTCCGGGAAGGCGGTGATGAACCCGGAGTCGGTCGGGTTGGTGACGGTCACGTTGAGGACGACGGCGGTGACCCCCTGCGGGATGCCGCCGTTGCCGCCGATCTTCACCCGGGTCATGCCGCGCGCCGGGACCTTGCCCGCCGCCGGCACACCGGTGCCGGTACGGGTGTCCAGCAGGCGGGTGGGGGCGTACGGCGTGAACTCGGAGCCCGAGGTGCTGACCGGGAGGTTGTTGACGACCTCGACGCCGTTCACGGCGTCCGTCACCGTGACCTTGACGTTGTACTCGCCGAGTTCCGCGTAGGTGTGCTTGTGCGTCAGCTGGCCGGCGCCGGAGGCGGGGACGACGTCCTGCGTGTTGTCGCCCCAGTTGACGGTGACGGTCAGCGAAGCGGTCTCGCTGATGAGGTCGGTCACCAGCTGCAGCCCGTGGGCGGTGGGGCTGGTGGCCGTCAGGACCATGTTCAGGTCCGGGTTGCCCCCGGCCGCGGCCGCGGCCTTGCCCTTGGCGGCCGGCAGGGTCGAGCGCACCGACTTCTCGGCCGGGCTCTTGAAAGTCTTGGAGTTCGACGCCGCGGCCTTGCCGAGGTCGAAGCCGGGCGCCGAAGCGGCCGGCGCGATGGGCTCGGCCGCGTGGGCCAGACCCGGTGTGAGACCAACGCTGGCCGCGATGACGGCGACAGCGGATACTACGAGACGGCGACTGCGCACCGGCCCCCCCATTTTTGAACGTGCTCAGGATTGAGGCTCCAGAGTACATAGATCCTTAAGCAATCTCACCAAATATTCATACGAACGTGCGGAGTTGGCGCGATTCTGTCCAGCACTGCACCCAATGTCCGGCCGAATGCACAGGGCGGGAAAGGGCAGCAGCGCGCGGCGGCCCGTCCGCTCACCAGGCCAGCTGCGAGATCTCCTCGGCGACCACCGCGCACGCGTCCGCCGCCGGGTCGATCAGCGGGAAGTGACCCACCGCGTCGAGGAGGGTCAGCCCCACCATCTCCCCCGCCTTCGCGGCCGCCGCCACGTACGCCTCGGCCACCTGGTGCGGGACCACGATGTCGTCCCGGCCGTGCACCACCGCCGTGGCGATCCCCGTCGGCAGCAGCGCCGCCGGATCGGCGTACGGCAGCCGCTCGTCCCAGTGCTCCGGCCCGCCCAGCAGCTGCGCGCTCGCCCCGCCGCACACCCCCAGCTCCTGCGCCACCGCGAAGTCCGCGATCGGGGCCAGCGCCACCACGCCGCGCAGCACCGGCGCGGAGGGCAGCCTCCACGGGGAGCCGGCCGGCAGGACGTGCCGGGCGGCGGCCCACAGCGCGAGGTGACCGCCGGCCGAGTGGCCGGTGACGACCGTGCGGCGGACATCGGCCTGCGGGAGCGCGGTCTCGGCGAGGCCGGGAAGGGCGTCCATCGCGGCGGCCACGTCGTCGAAGGTCTCCGGCCAGCGTCCGGCGACCGGTCCCTCGGCGTTCTGGTGCGGCAGGGAACTGCCACGCCGGTACTCGACGTTGGCGACGGCGAAACCCCGCCGGGCCAGGAAGTCCGCGAAGGGGGTGACGTGCTGCCGGTCGTACGGAGCGCGCCACGCGCCCCCGTGCAGGAGCACCACGAGCGGGACCGGGCCCCGGTCTTCACCGCGAGGGGCGTAGAAGTCGACGACGTGGTCGGGGTGCTCCCCGTACGCGGCGGTCGCGTCCGGCGCCACGGCCGGATGGGCGAAGGCCGAGGCGGCCTCGGCGGCATCCCGTTCCACGGCGGCGGGGTCCGTCATCGGCTCAACCTTTCGGTAACGCGTGGGACAGCGGGGACAGATGTTCCGGTGTTCCGGCAGAGCGGGACCGTATCAGTCTGGAACAGGCCGTTCCGTGCAGGGGCCGGAAAATGACCGGGCGGACGGGGCCGCGGCCCCGTCCGCCCGGTGATGTGACGTTTCGCTAGCGAGTCACCCGAAAATGTGACCCAGTGTGCGTGCGGCACGCTCGGCGTCGGCGAATCCGACGTACAGCGGGGTGAAGCCGAAGCGCAGGACGTCGGGCGCACGGAAGTCGCCGATGACGCCCCGGGAGATGAGCTCCGCCATGACCTCACGGGCGTTCTCGGTCCGCAGCGAGATCTGGCTGCCGCGGCGCTCGTGCTCGGCCGGGGTGACCGACTCGACCCGGCCCTGCGGGACGTAGGCCGCCACGCATTCGAGGAAGAAGTCGGTGAGTGCGAGGGACTTGGCCCGTACGGCTTCCACGGACACCCCGTCCCACGCGTCGAGCGCCGACTCCAGGGCCAGCATGGACAGGATGTCCGGCGTGCCGACGCGCCCTCGGGTCGCGCCCTGCGCCGCCTCGAAGGCCGGGGTCATCGCGAACGGATCCGCGTGGCCGTTCCAGCCCGGGAGCGGGGAGTCGAAGCCGGCCTGGTGGCGGGCCGCGATGTACAGGTACGCGGGCGCGCCGGGGCCGCCGTTGAGGTACTTGTACGTGCAGCCGACCGCGAGGTCGACGGCGTGCGCGTCGAGACCGACGGGCAGGGCCCCGGCGGAGTGGCACAGGTCCCAGACCGTGACCGCCCCGGCGGCGCGGGCCGCCGCGGTGAGGGCGGGGAGGTCGTGGAGCCGGCCGCTGCGGTAGTCGACGTGGTTGAGCAGGACCACGGCGGTGTCCGCGTCCATGGCCCCGGCCGCGTGCGAGGGGTCCACCGGGGTGACGGTCAGGCCCGTCATCCGGGCCGCCGACTCCGCGATGTAGCCGTCCGTGGGGAAGGTGGCGGCGTCGACCAGCAGCTTGGTCCGGCCGGGGGCCGCGAGGCGGGCGGCTCCGACGAGGGCCTTGAAGAGGTTGACGCTGGTGGAGTCACCGACGACCACCTGGCCGGGGGCCGCGCCGATGAGCGGGGCGAGCTTGTCGCCTATCCGCTCGGGTGCGGTCCACCAGCCGCTCTCGTCCCAGGACCGGATGAGCAGCTCGCCCCACTGCCGGGCGACGACGTCGGCGGTGGTGTCCGCGACACCGGCCGGGAGGGCGCCGAGCGAGTTGCCGTCCAGGTAGACGACCCCGTCGGGGAGGGTGAAGCGCTCGCGGAGCTTGCCGAGGCCGTCGGCCGCGTCCAGCTCGGCCGCGCGGCTCCCGAGGTCCGCCGCGATGTCCGTGGAGGTGCGGGCGGCGTCAGACATGGCTGCGCGCCGTCCAGAGCTCCGGGAAGACGTTCTTCGTCGCGCGCTTCTCCAGCCAGGTCACACCGGCCGAGCCGCCCGTGCCCGTCTTCGCGCCCATCGCGCGGCGCGTGGCGACCAGGTGGTCGTTGCGCCAGCGCCAGACGAGCTCCGCGACGTCGGTGAGGACCTCACCGAGGCGGTGCAGGTCCAGGTGCTCGTCCGGGGCGGCGTAGAGGCCGGTCCAGACGGCCTCGACCTCGGCCGAGGGCTCGTAGCGCAGCGAGAGGTCACGGTCGAGGACGGCTTCCGGGACCGGGAGGCCGCGGCGGGCGAGCAGGCGCAGCACCTCGTCGTAGAGGCTGGGCTCGTGCAGGGCCTTCTCCAGCTCCGCGTGGACGCGCGGGGCGCCCCGGTGCGGGACCAGCATGGAGGAGGACTTCTCGCCGAGCAGGAACTCCATGCGGCGGTACATCGCCGACTGGAAACCGGAACCTTCGCCGAGGGCGGCGCGGTAGGCGTTGAACTGTCCCGGGGTGAGCTGGGCGAGCGGGCGCCAGGAGGCGTTGAGGGCCTCCAGCTCACGGAGGGAACGTTTCAGCGCATCCATCGCGACCGGGATGCGGTCCTCGCGCAGGGCCTTCGCGGCGGTTTCCCACTCGTGGACGATGACCGTGAACCACAGCTCCATGACCTGGGTGGTGACCAGGAAGACCATCTCGCCCGGGTCGTCCGAACGGAGGTGCTGGAGGTGGGTGAGAACGTCCGCCTGGACGTAGTCCTCGTACGGGGTGGTGCCGTCGAAGTCGAGGTTCGGGGTGTCCGACCCGCCGACTCCGGAGGCATCAAGGGTTTTCGACATCGCTGTCTCCTCGACACGTGCTTCCGGGTAGCGGTCCGCCCCTTCCGTGAGGTGAGTGGAGCCCCGGTCCCCTGCCCGCAGCATAGGACACCGTCGCGGCAGCGCTCCAGCGGAGAGTGACACAGACCACACAATTTCGGTCCGTGCCACTCCCCGCCGTACCGACTCAGGCGCTCAGCGTGTCCGCGGCGGTCGGGGACGAGTCGCGCAGGAAGGTCGAGCAGCGCTCGTACTCCTCCTTCTCGCCGATGGCCCCGGCCGCACGGGCCAGGGCGTGCAGGGCGCGCAGGAAGCCGCGGTTCGGCTCGTGCTCCCACGGGACCGGGCCGTGGCCCTTCCACCCGGCGCGACGCAGGGCGTCCAGGCCGCGGTGGTAGCCCGTACGGGCATAGGCGTACGACTCGACCGTGCTGCCGGCGGCGAAGGCCTCGTCGGCGAGGATCGCCCAGGCGAGGGACGAGGTGGGGTGCGCGGCCGCCACCTCTACGGCCGGGGTGCCGGCGGCGATGGCCTCGCGGCCCGGCTCGTCGGGCAGGTGGGTGGGGGCGGGGCCCCCGAGCAGGTTCTGGTGAATGGACATGCCCCCAGTCTGCCGGGCCGCTGCCGCCGGACCGACCGGTGGCGCGTCGCAGCCCGCGTCACAGCCCGCGCCGCACCCCGCGCCGGGATCAGCCGGAGCCGGACGCTGCCGCGGCTTCCGAGGACGCGGTCGATGCGGTCGACGTGGCCGACGTGCTCGAACAGTCGCACCGGTGGGAGTTCGGACCGTGCAGCACCCGCGCGCCGCGGCCCGGCGCGGTGTCGAGCCGGCCCGCCACTCCCGGCACCACCACGCTCGGCATCACGCTCGCGTAGAGCGCCGCGACCTCCCGGTCCAGTTCGAGCCCGAGGGTCTGCGCCATCACGTTGAGCCCGGCAAAAGCCCCGACCACGAGCCGCGCGGGCCCCGACGGGTCCACGTGCGGGAGCAGTTCGCCGCGCTCCTTCGCCTCCACCATCAAGGCGGTGTGCAGGTCGATCCACCGCTGGTACGGCGCCGCCCGGTCCAGTTCCCGGCCGTTCTGCTCCAGGGTGAGGCGGGCGCTGCCCCGCATCAGTACGTCGTGCCGGAGGCGGTGCGAGAAGACCATGCCGACGTCGATGAACTCCTGTGCCTTGAACTCCTGGGGCGTGAACGGCGCGTGCATGCTGACCTGGGCGTCGATCACGGCCTGCGCCAGGTCTTCCTTCGAGTCGAAGTGGAAGTAGAGCGCGCCCTTGGTGACGTTGGCGAGCTTGACGATCTCCGTCAGCTTGGCCGCGCCGTAGCCCCGGTCCTCGAAGACCACGGCGGCTGCTTCCAGGATGGCCCGGCGGGTCCGCACCGCGCGGTCCTGCTTCACCTGCGTTCGCTCGGCCCTCATGTGCACCTGCCCCCTCTTGCCACGCCCCCGGTCGATCCGCAGTACGTGCCCCCGACACCTACCGCCGTGGGCAGTTCACACCATCGTGCGGCCACCGTCCACCGCCCCCTGTTCGCCGCCGCCGTCATCCCCGGCAGGGCGTACGCCGAAGGGCCCGGCCTCCGTCACGGGACGGGGGCCGGGCCCTTCGGTACGGCTCTGCGGGCCGACTACTTGAGCTTGGTGCCGGTGGAGCGCAGGTTCGCGCACGCCTCGGCGACGCGCGCGGCCATGCCCGCCTCGGCGGCCTTGCCCCACGTGCGCGGGTCGTACTTCGACTTCGTACCGACCTCGCCGTCGACCTTCAGGACACCGGCGTAGTTGCTGAACATGTGGTCCACGACCGGGCGGGTGAAGGCGTACTGGGTGTCGGTGTCGAGGTTCATCTTCACGACGCCGTTCTCCAGCGCGGTGGCAATCTCCTCGGCCGTGGAGCCCGAGCCGCCGTGGAAGACGAAGTCGAACGGCGAGGCCTTGCCGTACTTCTCGGCGACACCGGCCTGGAGGTCCTTGAGGAGCTCGGGGCGCAGGACGACGTTGCCCGGCTTGTAGACGCCGTGGACGTTGCCGAAGGAGGCGGCCAGCAGGTAGCGGCCCTTCTCGCCCAGGCCGAGGGCCTCGGCGGTGCGGATCGCGTCGTCGACGGTGGTGTACAGCTCGTCGTTGATCTCGTGGCTGACGCCGTCCTCCTCGCCGCCGGTCGGGGTGATCTCGACCTCGAGGATGATCTTGGCGGCGACGGCCTTGGCGAGCAGCTCCTGGCCGATGGCCAGGTTGTCGGCCAGGGTCTCGGCGGAGCCGTCCCACATGTGCGACTGGAAGAGCGGGTTCAGACCGCGGGACACGCGCTCGGCGGAGATGTCGAGCAGCGGACGTACGTAGCCGTCCAGCTTGTCCTTCGGGCAGTGGTCCGTGTGCAGGGCGACCGTGATGTCGTACTTGGCGGCCACGATGTGCGCGAACTCGGCCAGGGCGACCGCGCCGGTGACCATGTCCTTGTTGTGCTGGCCACCCAGGAACTCCGCACCACCGGTGGAGATCTGGATGATGCCGTCGCTCTCGGCCTCCGCGAACCCGCGCAGGGCAGCGTGCAGGGTCTGGGAGGAGGTCACGTTGATGGCCGGGTAGGCGAACTTGCCTGCCTTCGCCCGGTCGAGCATCTCGTTGTAGACCTCGGGGGTTGCGATGGGCATCTGTCCGCTCCTTGGATGTGCGGGGAGTGTGCTTATTACGGGCCCTGACCTGGGGGCGACGTCATCGTCGCGCCTATCTTTCCAGACTCAGCGCGGGGGTCCAGCCTGCCGGTCTCACGTGGTGGGCGAACGGCCCGGGATGTTTCACGTGAAACACCCCGGGTGCCCGGGAAAGAGCAGGTCAGGCCGGTTTCAAGGGCGGCCGAGGGCCATCGTCACCAGTTCGTGCGGTGGCCGGACCGGGCCGGATCCGGGCCCGTTCCGGGCGGGATCCGGGCCGGATCCGGGCAGGGGCCCGGGCCGGACCTAGGACAGGCCGAGGTCCCCGAGGAGGTACCCGGTGAGGTACGGGAGACCGGCCGCGGCGATGGCGTCGGCCGCACCGCGGTCGACGATCGTGGCCACGGCGACAACCTCGCCGCCGGCCTCGCGGACCGCCTCGACCGCGGTCAGCGGGGATCCGCCGGTGGTCGAGGTGTCCTCGACCACCAGGCAGCGCTTGCCCTTCACGTCGGTGCCCTCGATGCGGCGCTGCATGCCGTGGGCCTTCTGCGCCTTGCGGACGACGAAGGCGTCCAGGCGCTGACCGCGCGCGGCCGAGGCGTGCAGCATCGAGGTCGCGACCGGGTCGGCGCCCAGGGTCAGACCGCCGACGCAGTCGAATTCGAGGTCGGCGGTGAGGTCGAGCATGACCTGGCCGACCAGCGGGGCGGCCTCGCCGTCGAGGGTGATCCGGCGGAGGTCGATGTAGTAGTCGGCCTCACGACCGGAGGAGAGGATCACCTTGCCGTGCACGACGGCCTTGTCCTTGATCTGCTGCAGAAGCGCATCGCGTACGTCACTCATGCCTCTGAGCTTAGAGGGGGCCTAGGAGAGCCGCCGCCATGTCCAGGTCGTGGAGACCTCCAGTGGATCCACCGGGGTGACCAGGCGCGGGAGGGTGTTCAGCCCGTTCGGCGGGCCCGACTGCGGCTCCACGCAGACGGCCTCGGACTCCTCGTCGTAGATGACCACCCATTCGGCCCGGCTGGTGACCCGCAGTTCCAGGGCGCCGGGCCAGGTGAGGGTGACGTCGACGCCGTGCGGCATGCCGAAGCAGTCGTCCCGGGGGCCGGGCTTCGGGTCGATGCGGTTGCCGGTGGGGAGGTGGTCGGCGCCGCGCTCCTCCTGCCAGGCGGGGTCGAAGGCGACCTCCACGTCCGGGCCGCCGGCCCGGAGGCTGCGCAGGAACCAGGGGTGCCAGCCGGCCTGGGCCGGGAAGGAGTCGCCGTACGTCTCCACGCCCATGGTGAGCGTCAGCGAGTCCTCGGCGAGGGCGACGACCTGGGTCACCCGGCCGGGGTACGGCCAAGGGTCCGCGAGGTCGTAGGTGAAGGCCGCCTCGGTGGCGGTGGCGCCGGCCGGGCGCCAGGGCGCGTCGCGGCCGAAGCCGTGCAGAGCGTGCGGCGGGTGGTTGAGCGGCATCTGGTGGACGGTCGCGCCGTCGCGGATTCGCCCGTTCTCGATCCGGCCGCACCACGGAACCATCGGGAAGGCCCCGAACTTCGGCCCCTGGCGCAGCAGTTCCGTCCCGTCGACGCGCAGGCTGCTGATCCGGCAGCCGTTCTCCTGGTCGACCGTCACCTCGGCGCCGCCGGCGCTCAGTTGCGTACTCATGCGGTCGACCCTAATGGGGCAAGGGGCGCAGGTCAGCGACGGCGGCGCAGGGCCCGGCCGATGACGACCGCCGAGGCCAGCGCGAGGGCCGCGGCCGGGGCGATCCAGCGCAGGCTGTCACCGGCGGTGGCGGCGGCCGGCGCGGGGACCGGTGCGTACCGGCCGCGCGGCGGCGCGTGGTCCACCTCCTCCGCACTGCGGCCGATCATGGTGCGGCGGGCGTGGGCGGCCTCGGCCGGGGGGCGCGGGGCTCCGTCGGCGCCCTCGAACCGACCGGCGAGGAAGGGGTCCAGGGACGGCGGCGGTACTTCGGCCTCGAACAGGGAGGCGCTGACCTCGGTGACGTCGTCCCCGCCGTCCGCCGTTTCCTCGGCGCCGGCCTCCGCTTCGGCCTCCGCCTCGGCTTCGGCCACCGGGTCGCTCACGGTGTCGGCCACCTCGTCGTCCGCCGCCTCGTCGTCGGGCACGGACCCGATGGTCAGCGCTCCGGCGGCCCGCTCCAGCAGACGCTGCACGGCTGTGGCCGTGGCCCCGGGCGGGAAGGCGGCGGCGCGCCCGTCGGCGGTGGCCCCGGCGGTGAAGTCCAGCCGGGTCCCGTCCGGGGCCGGGGTCAGCCGCAGGTCGAGGGCGAACTTCACGGTCCCGCTGCCCCGGACCTCCGTGCCCTCACCGTCGAAGGTGAAGTGCCCGGGATCCCGCTCGGTGACGGTCAGGGCTCCCCGGTAGGTCACGGTGGTCCCGCCGACCCGGACCTTGAGACGGCCCGAGACCGGCCCGGCCTCGGTGTCGGCGTCCTGCTGGAGTCCCGGCACGCACCGGGCCACCCGGGCGGGATCGCGCAGCACGGCGCGGAGGTCGTCTGCCGGTACCGGAACGAACACCTGATGCTCCATGTGGTCGAGCCTACCGACGAGACCCGCACCGGGTCACGAATACCGCGGGTGCGGCAGGGTCGACGGCGGAAGTCCGGGCATCCGGGTGCGTTCCGCGTCGCGTGCGGCGTCCTGCAGGGAGCGGGTCGACAGGGAGCGCAGCGCGGGCGTGTCGCGGTCCACGCGCAGCGGGGGCTCCTGGTCCCGGGCGGCCAGCACGAAGCCCCAGTCCTGGGGAGGCGCGTCGGTCACGCCGAGGGGGGTGCGGTCGGGTCCTGCGGCGAAGCCGGTGAGGCGGCCGCCCGCGCTGTAGGGGGCGGTGCGCAGGCCGGCCGCGCGGAGGGTGGAGTCGACGGTCCAGTACGCACGCGGGCGCGTGTCCAGCGGTCCGGCGTGCACGGCGATCCGGCCCCCGGGGCGCAGGGCCCGCGCGGCCAGCCCGTAGAACTCCTGGGAGTACAGCTTCGTGCTGGGGGTGATGCCGGGGTCGGGGAGGTCGGAGACGATGACGTCGAAGCGGTCGTCGGCGGCCGGCCCCCGCAGCCAGCGGAAGGCGTCCTGCGTGACGACGGCCAGGCGCGGGTCCTCGTACGCCCGGGCGTTGAGCGCGGAGAGCATCGGATCGGTGCGGGCGAGCCGGACCACTCCCGGGTCGAGCTCGACGACGGTCACGGAGGAGACGTCGCGGTAGCGGAGCACCTCGCGGGCGGCGAGCCCGTCGCCGCCGCCGAGGACCAGGACGCGGGTGTGCGGGCCGGTCATCGCGGGGTGGACCAGGGCCTCGTGGTAGCGGTACTCGTCGTAGCCGCTGACCCGCAGCCGCCCGTCGAGGTAGAGGTCGAGGGAGCGCGGGGAGCCGGTCGGGGGGCCGGTGAGCACCAGCTCCTGCACGCCGGTCTGGACGGCGACCCGCACCTCCCCGCCGTAGACGGCGCGCCGGGCGATCCGCTCGAAGTCGTCGGCGAGGACGGTCGCGGAGGCCAGCACGGCCAGTACGGTCACGTTCGCGGCGATCAGCACCCAGCGGCAGCGTCTGCTGAGGTCCCGGCGGAACAGCCACAGGACCAGCCCGCCCCCGACGATCACGTTGACGGTGCCGGTGACCATGGCGCCGGTGAGCTGCCCGAGCACGGGCAGCAGCAGGAAGGGAAAGGCGAGGCCGCCGACGAGGGCGCCCACGTAGTCGGCGGCGAACAGGTCGGCGACGGCCCCGCCCGCGTCCTGTCTGCGGATGCGCTGGATGAGGACCATCAGCAGCGGGATCTCCGCGCCGATGAGCACCCCGATGGCGAAGGAGAAGGCGACCAGCGCGGGGCGGGACTCCCCCAGCCAGGCGAAGCTCGCGTACAGCGCCATGGCCGAGAGCCCGCCGAGGAGGGCGAGCCCGGCCTCGATGGCGCCGAAGCCGAAGGCGGGCCGGTGGCGGAAGCGCTTGGCGAGCAGGGAGCCGACCCCCATGGCGAAGACCATGACGGACAGCACGACCGACGCCTGGGTGACGGAGTCGCCGACGAGGTACGTGCCGAGGGCGAGCAGCTCCAGCTCGTACACGAGACCGCAGGCGGCGCAGACGAATACGGTGGCCAGGACCAGGAGTCGGCCGGTCCGGGGCCGTACGGGCAGGGCGGCCGGGACGGTCGCGGCGCCCCGAGGCTCCGGAGCCGGGAGCACCCGGCGCGGGACGGAACGGTCGATCATGAAGCGAACCGTACGTCACCGCCCACCGACATCCGGTCACCCACATGGGTGCAAGTGGCGTACCGATCCGGCCAGTTGGCGTAACCGTGGCGGGATAATCGCGCCCCGGCGCCCACAGGGCCGGCCCGACGCTCCCAAGACGGCCCCTAGAGCAGTGCGGGTGATTCCAGGGCCGCCGCCGCGGGGGCCCCGACCCGTACGCCCACCCGCGTCCGGGTGGCCACCAGCTGGCCCTCCTGCGGGTACGCGTGCCAGGTCCGCCAGCGCACCTGGCCCTCGTAGTGCTGCGCGAGCATGGCGGTGAAGGCGTGCGGACTTCCGGGAAAGGTCCCCGCTAGTCCGTTCGGGTGGTCCGCCACCAGCGCGAGCAGCTCCTGGGCCCGCCCGGCGAACGATCCGCGGGACAGGGTCTCGACGCGCGCGGCGAACTCGTACTCCCAGTCGCCGACTCGCTTGGCCACGCCGAGCGGCAGCGGCGTACTGCTGCCGGGCATGCAGGCGACCGTCTCCGAGCAGCGCACCTCCCCCTCCTCCAGAAGCACCTGATGGGAGGCTCCGAGCAGGCGCAACTCCACCTTCGCACCCGAAAGTTCGAGGTTCAGTACGGCCAGGGCGGGCAGCCGGTCCCGACCCAGGGCCCAGGCGAGGTCGGCTGCACGCGTGTCGGTGTATGAGGTCTGGAGGGTCGTGAGCATGAGTCGGCTCCGCAAACGCGCGAGGGAGATGGGCCGGGGCCCGCCAGCGGTAGCAAGCACGGGTGGGGGGAAACCGGCACGGGTCCACAGGAAGTCCAGGGAGGTCCGAGGACTGGTCTACTCAACCGAGGGAATCATGAAAGGCACGGCACTCACAGCGTTTTTACCCAACTTGACGGGGTTTACATCCCCCCGGGGGCTCCGCAGTTCACGTGTTCAACAAGTTGCGTCCCGCGCGTCGTGATGCAACGGCGAACGAGAGGGCGCCCGACGGCAATCGGGCCGTCGAACGCCCTCGTCAACGCGATGCCGCGCGGCCCCGGCCGCCCCGTCCCGGCCGCCGGCCGGCGGTCACCGGCGGCAGCGTCAGCCGCGGCCGCGGCCGCCGGTGGTCAGCTGGAACCGCCGCCGCACCCTCCGCCGCCACCGCACGAGGAGGACGATCCCCCGCACGACGAGGAGGAGGAGCCGCAGCCCGACCCCGACGAGGAGCTGCCGCCGTCCACCCACCAGCTGCTGCGGCGGCCCCGGTGGGAGGTCGAGCCCCGCCCCTTGGAGGTCCGGACCAGCTTGGTCAGGAAGAAGGCCGCGACGAAGAGCAGGATCACAATGAAGACGAACCACATGTCCGCCACCTCTCTCACACCCCGGTCTTCCCGGGGGAGCGGGATCCCCGCGTCCCGCGTGAAGGGGGAATGCCCCCGGCCCGCGCGGCCCAAAGCACACTTGAGGAAGTCCAGAGGTTGCCCGCAGGATGACGCCCATGAGCGCATCCGTGAACAGCGACCGCCCCTTCCTGAACCGCCGCCTGGCGGCCTTCGGCACGACGATCTTCGCGGAGATGTCGGCGCTGGCCACCCGCACCGGTTCGATCAACCTCGGCCAGGGGTTCCCCGACACCGACGGCCCGGCGGAGATCGCCGAGGCTGCCTCCCGCGCGGTCCTCACGGGGCTCGGCAACCAGTACCCGCCGGGGCCCGGCGTCCCGGAGCTGCGCACCGCGATCGCCGCCCACCAGGAGCGCTTCTACGGCCTCGGCCACGACCCCGACACCGAGGTCCTCGTCACGGCGGGCGCCACGGAGGCCATCGCCGCCTCCCTCCTCGCCCTCCTGGAGCCGGGCGACGAGGTCATCGCCCTGGAGCCGTACTACGACTCGTACGCGGCCTGCATCGCCATGGCCGGCGCGGTACGCGTCCCCGTCACCCTGCGCCCCCACGCCGGAGCCTTCGTCCTCGACCTGGACGAACTGCGCGCCGCCGTCACCCCGCGCACCCGCCTGCTGCTCCTGAACACGCCGCACAACCCGACGGGCACCGTCCTGACCCCGGCCGAGCTCACGGCGATCGCGGAGCTGGCGGTCGAGCGCGACCTGCTGGTTGTCACGGACGAGGTGTACGAGCACCTGGTCTTCGAGGGCGCCCACACCCCGCTGGCGGGCCTGCCGGGCATGCGCGAGCGGACGGTCACCATCTCCTCGGCGGGCAAGACCTTCTCCTTCACGGGCTGGAAGGTCGGCTGGCTCACGGCTCCCCCGGAGCTGGTCACGGCGGTCCGCTCGGCGAAGCAGTTCCTCACCTACGTCTCCTCGGGCCCCTTCCAGTACGCGATCGCCGAGGCCCTGGCCCTGCCCGACACGTACTACGACGCCTTCCGCGCCGACCTGGCCGCCAAGCGCGACCTCCTCGCCGACGGCCTCGCGGCGGCCGGCTTCGAGGTCTTCCGGCCGCAGGGCACGTACTTCATCACCACGGACATCACCCCTCTCGGCGAGAAGGACGGCCTCGCCTTCTGCCGCGCCCTCCCCGAACGCTGCGGCGTGGTCGCCATCCCGAACCAGGTCTTCTACGACGACAAGTCGGCGGGCGCGACCCAGGTCCGCTGGGCCTTCTGCAAGCGGACGGTTGTACTGCAGGAGGCGGTTGAGCGCCTCGGTCGGCTGGCCCGCTGAGAGCGAGCCAGATGGACGTGCGGGCATGGGGCCCGGCCTTCCAGCCGGAGCCCGTGCCGCACGGAAGCTACGAGCTACTCGGTGTCCTTGGGATGCCGAGTGGACGCGTAGACCAGAATGACGGTCTCCGTTTCCGGGCTGACCAAATAGCGCACGCGCCCGCCACTCGTGACTTCGAACTCCCACTGCTCCAGCGCGGATCCCTTCCACTCCTTGGTGGAGAGCCTCCCGCGCAGCTGGTGCTGACGGTTCCAGTTGTCACGCGACAACGGGTCGGTGCGCAGCGCCTCAAGGCAGCGGTGGGCGCTGGGCAGCGCCGCACGGCACAGTTCCTCCCACCCCGTCACCGCCTCCGTGGTCCCGAAGACCACGTTCCACCCGCTCAGGGGTGGGACGCTGACACGATCACCCTTCTTCGGGCTCACCCGCCCACCTCGACCGGCCCCAGATCATCCCCGTCGAGCGGACGCAGAGCTTCCTTGAGCTGCACCGGATCCGCGTTGATACGAGCCGTCGCCCTCCAGGAGACGAGCGCGCGGTGCACGGCCTCCCGCGCACCCAGCTCCGCCGCATCGGAAAGCGCTTCCAGGAGTTCCACCATGAACGCACGCATCTCTTCGTCGTCCAGGTGCCGCACCCAAGGGAAGACTTCGGGCAGCGCCAGCAGGAGCGACCGGGCTCCGTCATCATGCTTCATGAGTGCGAGGAAGAGCCGGGACGCCGTCGTGAGGTTCTCCTCGGTGCGCTCCGCATGCACGGCCGTCGTCAGCACCATGTCGGGCGCGTCCCGATGCGTGACACGCAGAGCACCGAGGGCGGCGGCCCGGGCGGCTACGGCCTTCGGGTTTCTCGACAGGTCCGTGAACGAAACCGATTCGGGCTCGGCTCCCAGGTAAGCAAGGCTCATACTCAGACTGTACTCAGATTGTGTTCTGAGTAACAGAGGATCCTTGGCGCTCCGTGCTCGTGCCTTGCCCTTCTGCAAGCGGGAGGAGATCCTGCGCGAGGCGGTGTCCCGCCTGGGCCGGCTCGCCCGGTAGCCGGCGGCCGGACCGATCGGACGCCGCTCCCGCAGGGCGGCGGGCGGCGGGCGGACCTGCGCGTTCCGACGCCGGTCACCCTGCGTCCTTGCGGGGTTGTGAGGGCGGTGTGAAGCTGTGCGTCGAGCAAGTGCCCGAAGCCCTCACCGTCGGGTGGGCGGACCCAACGCGAGCCGGAGAGTCGGGATTCATGGCAACGGGCAGAGCGGCCGTGTCCGCGTCGCCGCTGGAGATGCGCGCGGTGCGGGCCGTGCGGTCGGCCGCGCCGACCACCGTGATCGCGCTCGGGGTGTTCGCCGCCGTGCGCGGGGCCGGGGTGCTGGTGCTCGCGATCGGGGCCTGGTGGGCCGGGCGGGACCCGCTGAAGGTGCTCGGGCGGTCCTGGGACTCGGACTGGTACCTCAGGATCGCCACCCACGGCTACGGGCGGACCCTGATGTGGCCCGAAGCCGCCACCGGAACCGGGCCCGTGCAGAGCGACTACGCCTTCTTCCCGCTCTACCCCACGCTCATACGCGTCGTCTCCGGGATACTGCCCGGCGACATGGTGCCCGCCGCGCTCCTCGTCGCCTGGGTCTCCGCCGCCGTGGCCGCCCTCGGGATCTACCGGGTCGGGGAGCGGGTGACAGGCCCGCGCGCCGGGCTGCTGCTCGTGGGACTGTGGGCGGCGCTGCCGCACGCGGTGGTGCTGACCCTCGCCTACACCGAGGCCCTGCTGACCGCCTTCGCCGCCTGGGCGCTGTACGCCCTGCTGCGCGAACGCTGGATGTGGGCCGCCGGACTCGCCGTACTGGCCGGGCTGACCCGGCCCACCGGGCTGGCCGTCGCGGCCGCCGTCTCGGGCATGGCCCTGTACGCGATCGCCGTACGAAGATCCCGGGCACCCGAGGTGTGGCTGGCCGGGCTGCTGGCTCCGGTGGGCTGGGCGGCGTACGTCCTGGCCGTCGGGGTGAAGGTGAGCAACCCCCTGGGCGGCTATTTCGCCGTGCAGCGCAGCTGGGGCTCCCGCTTCGACTTCGGCATCGGCGCGCTGCGCTCCGCGGAGCGCGTGCTGACCGGCGGGCACGTGCCGCTCGCGACCACCGTGACGGTGGTCCTGCTGGCCATGGCCGGGCTGCTGGCGGTGCTCCTGGTACTGGACCGCACGCCGCTGCCGCTGCTCGGGTACACCGCGATCCTGCTGGTGATCACCTTCGGCGGGGCGGGCTTCTTCGAGTCCAAGCCGCGCTTCCTGCTGCCGGCCTTCCCGCTGCTCCTGCCGCTGGCCGCCGTCATGGCGCGAGCCCGGCCGCGCACCGCGGTCGTGGTGACCGCGGTGGTGGCCGGGCTCGGTTACGGCTACGGGCTCTATCTGCTGCTGATCGCCCGCGTGCCGCTGTAACGGCTACTTGTCGGCGTCGCCGTTGCTGTCGTCGTCGCCGTCGGTGGAGTCGATGTCCTGCTCCAGGCCGAGCTGCTCGACGAGCCACTTGTCGAACTCGATGGAGGCGCGGACCCAGCTGACCGTGGAGGACACGAAGTGCTCCAGGTTGACGCCGGTGCCGATCAGCATCTGCGCCTCACCGATCAGGCGGACCGAGCCGTCGTCGTGGGTGTGGCTGTAGACCTTCGGCCACAGGGTGCGGCGGTTCCAGTCGTCGATCGACTCGAGAAGCTGCGGCTTCTCGTCGATCTTGTGCGGACGGTCGTAGAAGGTCCGCACCGAGAAGACCTGCTGTTCGTCCTCGCCGCGGAACATGAAGTACGTGCGGAACTCCTCCCACGGCGCCGCGAGGTCACCCTCGTCGTCGACGACGTACTTGAGCTCCATCTGCTCCAGCAGCTGCTTGACCAGATCCTGGTCGGGGACGACGGGGCCCGCCGGTCCTGTGGCCTGCGGATCGGGCTGCTGCCCTCCGAAGTTCGGAATCGAGGCCGGGTCGATGCTCACCGTGTTTTCCCTTCGTGCGGATACCTGCATCCTCCCCCATCTCGCCCACCTTGTGTCCAGCCCCGGCGGCTACGATCCGCTCGCAGCGGACAGAGGATCCGCCGGGCGGAGGGGGCGGAATGAACAGTCTTGCGAAAATCGGCGTGGGGATGGGCGTCGCGGTGGGGCTCCTCCTCGTCCCGTTCTCACTCATCGGGGGGATCCTCGCCTTCTTCCTCGGGGACCCGTACGGCGACGAGAAGTACGCGTACAACTACGACGTATCCGTCCCCGACGACAGGTCGTCGCTGGCCTCCATGGACTGCACCGACGCCCTGGCCTTCGTCCACGCGCAGCTGCCCGCCGCGGGCCTCGACGCGGACTGCCGCACCAGCCCCGTCCCCGGGCACACCAGGGTCGTCGCCACGTTCCGCATGGAACGCACCGCTGCCCGCGCCTGGCTCATGGCCGCGTTCCGGACGGCAGAGCCGAACAACACGTGCAGGCTGTCCGACTGCGGCGAGGCGTGGTGGTCGGCGAAGGACTCTCCCAGGGACGCGAGGTACGTGACGTACGGGGTCGTGCGGCTCGCGGACGGGACCGACCGGGTGGAGATCCTGGGCTCGGCGCCGACGCGTTAGCAGCGCGGCGGCGCCGAGGAGCCGGGAGTCGGGCCGGGCGGTGCGGCCCGGTCGAAAGGGACGGCCTCAGAGCGCCTTGCCGACCAGCAGGTCCTCGCCCGCCACGTCGACCCGTACGGTGTCGCCGTCCCTGACCTCGCCGGAGAGGATCTCCTTCGCCAGGCGGTCGCCGATCGCCGTCTGGATCAGGCGGCGCAGCGGCCGGGCGCCGTACGCCGGGTCGTTGCCCTTGTCCGCCAGCCAGGCCAGCGCCTCGGGGCTCACGTCCAGCGTCAGCCTGCGGTCGGCCAGGCGCCGGGCCAGGCGGCCGATCTGCAGCTGCGCGATGTGCGCGAGCTCGTCCCGGGTCAGCGCGGAGAAGACCACCAGGTCGTCCAGGCGGTTGAGGAACTCCGGCTTGAAGGAGGCCCGCACCACGTCGAGGACCTGCTGCTTCTTCTGCTCCGGCGGGGTCAGCGGATCCACCAGGAACTGGCTGCCCAGGTTCGAGGTCAGGATGAGGATGGCGTTGCGGAAGTCCACCGTCCGGCCCTGGCCGTCCGTGAGGCGGCCGTCGTCCAGGACCTGGAGCAGGACGTCGAACACCTCGGGGTGGGCCTTCTCCACCTCGTCCAGCAGCACCACGCTGTACGGGCGGCGGCGCACGGCCTCGGTCAGCTGGCCGCCCTCCTCGTAACCGACGTAGCCGGGCGGGGCGCCGACGAGCCGGGCCACGCTGTGCTTCTCGCCGTACTCCGACATGTCGATGCGGACCATGGCCCGCTCGTCGTCGAAGAGGAAGTCGGCCAGCGCCTTGGCCAGCTCCGTCTTGCCCACGCCCGTCGGGCCGAGGAAGAGGAAGGAGCCGGTCGGGCGGTCCGGGTCGGCGATGCCTGCGCGGGTGCGGCGCACGGCGTCAGAGACGGCCCGTACGGCCTCGCCCTGGCCGATGAGGCGGCGGCCCAGCTCGTCCTCCATGCGGAGCAGCTTCTGGGTCTCGCCCTCCAGCAGGCGGCCCGCCGGGATCCCGGTCCAGGCACCTACCACGTCGGCGATGTCGTCGGGGCCGACCTCGTCCTTGACCATCGTCCCCTTGGACGCCTCGGCCTCGGCCTCGGTGGCCTCCGCCAGCTCGCGCTCCAGGGTCGGGATCTCCCCGTAGAGCAGCTTGGAGGCGGTGTCGAAGTCGCCGTCGCGCTGGGCGCGCTCGGCCTGGCCGCGCAGGTCGTCCACCCGCTCCTTGAGCTCGCCGACCCGGTTGAGGGACTGCTTCTCCTTCTCCCAGCGGGCGGTCAGGCCGCGCAGCTCCTCCTCCCGGTCCGCGAGGTCCTTGCGGATCTTCTCCAGGCGCTCGATGGAGGCCGGATCGGACTCGTTCCTCAGCGCCAGCTCCTCCATCCGCAGGCGGTCCACGGAGCGCTGCAGCTCGTCGATCTCCAGCGGCGAGGAGTCGATCTCCATGCGCAGCCGGGACGCGGCCTCGTCGACGAGGTCGATGGCCTTGTCGGGGAGGAAGCGGGAGGTGATGTAGCGGTCGGAGAGGGTCGCGGCGGCCACGAGCGCGCTGTCGTTGATGACGACCTTGTGGTGGGCCTCGTAGCGGCCCTTGAGCCCGCGCAGGATCGCGATCGTGTCCTCGACGGACGGCTCGGCGACCAGCACCTGCTGGAAGCGGCGCTCCAGCGCCGGGTCCTTCTCGATGCGCTCGCGGTACTCGTCGAGGGTGGTCGCGCCGACCATGCGCAGCTCACCGCGGGCCAGCATGGGCTTGAGCATGTTGCCCGCGTCCATGGCGGAGTCGCCGCCCGCGCCCGCGCCGACGACCGTGTGCAGCTCGTCGATGAAGGTGATGATCTGGCCGTCGCTCGACTTGATCTCGGCGAGCACGGTCTTCAGGCGCTCCTCGAACTCGCCGCGGTACTTGGCGCCGGCGACCATCGCGCCGAGGTCCAGGGAGACGAGCCGCTTGTTCTTCAGGGACTCGGGGACGTCGCCCTTGACGATGCGCTGGGCCAGGCCCTCGACGACCGCGGTCTTGCCGACGCCGGGCTCGCCGATGAGCACCGGGTTGTTCTTCGTACGGCGCGAGAGCACCTGCACGACGCGCCGGATCTCCTGGTCACGGCCGATGACCGGGTCGAGCTTGCCCTCACGCGCGGCCGCCGTGAAGTCGGTGCCGAACTTCTCCAGGGCCTTGTACTGACCCTCGGGATCGGGGGTGGTCACCCGCCGTCCTCCTCGTGCGTTCTCGAAGGCGTCGAGCAGCTTCTTCGCGGTCGCGCCCTGGGTGGAAAGGACCTCGCCGGCCGCGCCGCCCTTGGCGGCGATGGCGATGAGGAGGTGTTCGGTGGAGAGGTACTCGTCGCCGAGCCTGCCGGCCTGCGCGTCCGCCTCGGCGAGTACGGCGAGCAGGTCGCGGGTGGGCTGCGGGGGCGCGACCGTGGAGCCGGTGACGCTGGGCAGGGCGGCGAGCAGCCGCTCGGCGCCGGTCCGTACGGCGACCTGGTCGGCGTCGGCGGCGACCAGCAGGTCGATGACGTTCTCGTTGTCCTCGCCGGCGAGGAGCGCCAGCAGCAGGTGCGCGGGGGTCAGATCCGCATGGCCGTCCTTGACGGCCCTGCTGGTGGCCGCGTTCAGCGCATCGCGGCTCTTGTTGGTCAGCTCGGCGTCCACTGCGTCCTCTCCTCTCCCCGAGGGGTCTCCAACAACACTGACATAATCAGCGTATGCAAAGTTGAGTCTATTCCACTCAAGGCAGTTGAGGACACCGTCGGCCCGTACCCTTCGGCCCATGTCCCATGACGTACTCAACCCGACGCCCGAGTACCTCGCCTTCTGGCGGGAGCGGCGCGTCTGCACCCTGACCACACCGCGCCCCGACGGCACGCCCCACGTGGTGCCGGTGGGCGTGACGTACGACCCGGAGGCCGGCCTGGCGCGGGTGATCAGCAACCGGCACAGCAAGAAGGTGCGCAACGTCCTGGCGGCGCAGGACGCACAGCCGGAGGGGGCGCGGGTGGCGGTCTGCCAGATGGAAGGGCGCCGCTGGGCCACCCTGGAGGGACGTGCGGTGATCCGCACGGACGAGGCGTCGGTCGCCGACGCGGTGGCGCGCTACGCGGAGCGCTACGGGCGCACGCCGTCCCCCAATCCGGACCGCGTCGTCATGGAGATCACCCTGGACCGGGCGATGGGGCGCGCCTAAGACGTTGATTCTTCATCTTGTCCGGTTCAGGCACTGGACGCGGACATCACAACGGCGCCATCGTGGTCAGGTCCACGATGGCGCCGTTGTGTGGGGGTAGCGCCTGAGCGATCTGCAACGACGGGGGAATCGCTTCAGGCACTGCGGGGGGTGGCGGTGGTGATATCGGGTTCGAAGAGCTGGTGGTCACGCTGATCGAGATTGACGAAGACCATTCCGTAGCGCACCTCGCAGCGGACGGGCTGCGGCGCGCCCCGCGGGCGGCGCAGGCACCGGTAGGCACGTACGTCCTCGTCCTCCTCGCGCACGACGACGATCGGTTGACCGAACAGGGTGACCATCAACGAGTCGCCGGGGTGGGGGATGGCCGTGGCGAGATCGATGAACTGCCAGCCCGAGCGGTAGGCGGAGGCCATCTCGCGGCGGAAGCCGCGGTCGTCGGGGGTCATGCGGACACCGTCACAGGGGCCTCGGTCCAACCCGTATCGCCCTTACCGCCCAGCTGGCCGCTGGTCCAACCGGTGTCCGCGTACTTACCCACGGGCGCCGTGGTCCAGCCGGTGTCGAACTCCGTGCTCGTCAGGCTCGTGCCCTGACCGTCCCTAGCGCTCCCCGCGTCACTTTCGACGGCGCTGACTGCCCCAAAAACCGCAACGGCGGAGAAAACTATGGCAAGCACCGAGCGAAGCATTCTCTTGTACATGGTCGGCTTCGTCCTCACTTGATGGAATCCTCTCCCCCGCGTGACAGACGATGGCTCATTCAGGCACGTCAATGCCACAGGGACGATGCATCATGTTCTTGCATGTTCAGGACCCTGGGGGGTGGAGATTTGACGCGAATCGATACAAAAGCGACACATCCCCACCCCGTCACGTCCATGTGTGCCGAGGGGACGCGGCTCTACGCGACCGCACTGAGCACCGGCCGGATCGCCCGGGGCGAGATCCAGAACGCCCCCTGCCTGCTTGAATTCGCTCTTCTGCAGCCCGACCCGGATGACGCGAACCAACTGCGTCCGGTTCCCCCGTCCGTCGCTTTGGCTCAACGGCTCCATCCGATTGAACGCGAGATCCAGGACCGCCGGCGCAGCGCTGTAGATCTCACCGACACTTTCGAGCCTTTCCTGGCCATCAGCGCACAGAGCCCGGCCAACACCCACGCCATCACGGTGCTGGAGGGTTTCGAGCAGATCAATGCCGCGCTGAACCTCGCGACGGCCGAATGTCACACCGAGGTGCTGACGGTCCAGCCCGGCGGAGCGCGGCCCTCCCTGGCCCTCACCCAGGCCCTGGAACGCGACCAGCCGTTGATCGACCGCGGGGTCAGCATACGGACCCTCTACCAGCACACCGCGCGGCACAGCCAGGGCACGCTCGCCTACGTGGAGCGGATATCGACGGGAAAGGTGGAGATCCGCACCCTCGAGGAGCTGATCGAGCGCCTGATCATCTTCGACCGCACGGTCGCCTTCATCCCGGTGAGCGACGACCGCCGGGTCGCCCTGGAACTGCGCCACCCGGGCCTGGTCGACTACCTCATCAAGGTGTTCGAGCAGCTCTGGCACCGCGCCGTCCCGCTCCAGGAGGAAGTGACGTACCGCAGCACCCCCGGCGGGATCTCCGGCGTGCAGCGGACCATCGCGCAGCTCCTGATCGAAGGACACGTCGACGAGGCCATCGCCCGCCGCCTCGGCATGAACGTCCGCACCTGCCGGGCGCACATCGCCAAACTCGCCACCACCCTCGGCAGCGGCAGTCGCGCGCAGCTCGGCTACCTCATCGCCCGATCCGGCATCCTGGGCCGGCCCTCAGGACCCGAACAGGACTGCGAGGGACATCCGGACCACGAGCCGGACCGGGAAGGGCTCTGACGGCCCTCAGGCCCCGCCCCGGGAGGGGCGGGGCCTGAGGGTGTGCGCCAGGAGCCGGGTACGGGACCCGGGTCAGTCCATCGGCCGCTTGGGGCTCGGCCGCCAGACCACCAGGGCACTGCCCGGCTGCGGAGGCTGGTAGGGCACCAGGTCGCGCCGGTACGAGGCGTGCACCTGGGCCTCGCGGGCCTGCAGCGTGGCCGCCGCGCCGTCCACGGCCGCGGAGAGCTCGGCCACGCGCTGCTGGAGCGCGGCGACCTGGTTCTCCAGTTCGATGATCCGCTTGATGCCCGCCAGGTTGATGCCCTCGTCCTGCGACAGCGCCTGCACCGTACGGAGCAGTTCGATGTCACGGGCCGAGTAGCGCCGGCCGCGGCCGGCCGTACGGTCCGGGGAGACCAGACCGAGACGGTCGTACTGGCGGAGGGTCTGCGGATGCAGACCCGAGAGCTGGGCGGCCACCGAGATCACGTAGACCGGGGTCTCGTCGGTGAGTTGGTAGGCACCATTCCCCAAACGGGACTGTCGTCGGCGGCCGTCCATGTCATGCTCCCTTCGCGGACTCGAACAGCGCGGAGCGCGGGTCCTGCGACTCCGTCGCCTCGCGGTACATCTCCAGGGCCTCGCGGGCCTTGTCCGACAGCTCGGTCGGGACCGCGACCTCCACCGTGACCAGCAGGTCCCCGCGGGTGCCGTCCTTGCGGACCGCACCCTTTCCGCGGGCCCGCATGGTGCGCCCGTTGGGGGTGCCCGGCGGCAGCTTCAGCGTCACCGAGGGGCCGTTCAGGGTCGGGACCTTGATGTCGGCCCCCAGCGCCGCCTCCGCGAACGTCACGGGCACGGTCACCGTCAGGTTGTCGTCCTTGCGGCCGAACACCGGGTGCGCGTCGACGTGCACGACCACGTAGAGGTCACCGCCGGGACCGCCGCGCTCGCCCGGAGCACCCTTGCCGCGCAACCGGATCCGCTGGCCGTCGGAGACGCCCGCCGGGATCCGGACCTGCATGGTGCGCGAGCTGCGGGCACGGCCGCTGCCCTTGCAGACGTCGCAGGGGGTCTCCGCGATCAGGCCGCGGCCCTTGCAGTCCGCGCAGGGGTCGGTCAGCGAGAAGCCGCCGCCGCTGCCGCGCGAGACCTGGCCGGTGCCGACGCAGGTCGGGCACACCCTGGGGGTGCCGTTCTTGTCGCCGGTGCCCGAACATGCCTTGCAGGGGGCCTGGGAGGACATCCGGAGCGGGACCGTGGCCCCGTCCACCGCCTCCGTGAAGGAGAGGGTGACCTCCGACTCGATGTCCTGGCCGCGGCGCGGCTGGGTACGGGTGCCCGCACCCGGGCCGGCGCCGCGGTTGAAGAGACCGCCGAAGACGTCGCCCAGGCCGCCGCCGAAGCCGCCGGCCTGGCCCGCGCCCTGCTGCTGACCCCCGAAGAGGTCGCCGAGGTCGAAGTTGAACGAGCCGCCGCCGCCCGGCCCGGGGCGGAAGCCACCGTTGCCGAACAGGGCGCGCGCCTCGTCGTACTCCTTGCGCTTCTTGGCGTCCCCGAGGATGTCGTTCGCCTCGGAGATCTCCTTGAAGCGCTCCTCGGCCGAGGCGTCGCCCTTGTTGGCGTCCGGGTGGAACTCGCGCGCGAGCTTCCGGTACGCCTTCTTGATCTCGGCCTCGGTGGCGTCCTTCGGGACACCGAGGACCTTGTAGTAGTCCTTCTCGACGAAGTCCTTCGTGCTCATCCCCGGTGTCCCTCCTCTCGTGCCTCTACGTGTGGTGCATCAGCCCTTGTCGGGGGCATCCGCGTCCAAGCCGTCCGCCGCTTCGCCCTCCGCGGACTCGGACTTGGGGGCCGCGCCCGGCTGGGGCTCGGCCACCGCGACCCGCGCGGGACGGATCGTACGCTCGCCGATCCGGTACCCCGGCTGCAGGATCGCCACGCAGGTGTCCTCGGTGATGTCCGGCGCGTACGAGTGCATCAGGGCCTCGTGGATCGTCGGGTCGAAGGGCTCGCCCTCCTTGCCGAACTGCTGCAGACCCATCTTGGCGGCGACGGTCTCCAGCGATTCGGCCACCGACTTGAAGCCGCCGACCAGCTCGCCATGCTCCCGCGCCCGGCCGATGTCGTCCAGGGTCGGGAGCAGCTCCGTCAGGAGGGACGCGACCGCGATCTCCTTGACGGTGATCCGGTCCCGCTCCACCCGGCGGCGGTAGTTCTGGTACTCGGCCTGGAGCCGCTGGAGGTCCGCGGTGCGCTCGGAGAGCGCGGTACGGGCCTGGTCCAGCTGCGCCAGCAGCGCCACGTCCTGGCTTGCGTCCCCGGCCGGGGCCGCCTCGTCCTCGGCGGACTCGGCGGCCTTCGGCTCAGCGTCGTTCTGACCGGCGTCGGGGACTTCGGGCTTCTCGTCGAAACCCGGGGTCTCCTCCGACATCAGGCAGCGCCGCCCTTCGGCTTCTCGTCGTCGACGATCTCGGCGTCGACGACGTCGTCGTCGGCCTTCGCCTGGCCCGCGTCACCCGCGCCGCCAGCGGCCTGGGCGGCCTGGGCGTCGGCGTAGATGGCCTGGCCGAGCTTCTGGCTGACCGCGGCGAGCTTCTCGGTCGCGGTGCGGATCTCGGCGGTGTCCTCGCCCTTGAGGGTCTCCTTCAGCTCGGAGACGGCGGACTCGACCTCGGTCTTGACGTCGGCCGGGACCTTGTCCTCGTTGTCCTTGACGAACTTCTCCGTCTGGTAGACGAGCTGCTCGCCCTGGTTGCGGGACTCGGCCGCCTCCTTGCGACGGAGGTCCTCGTCCGCGTACTGCTCCGCCTCCTGGCGCATGCGGTCGACCTCGTCCTTGCCGAGCGAGGAGCCGCCGGTGACGGTCATCTTCTGCTCCTTGCCCGTGCCGAGGTCCTTGGCCGTGACGTGCATGATGCCGTTCGCGTCGATGTCGAAGGAGACCTCGATCTGCGGGACGCCACGCGGGGCCGGGGGCAGGCCCGTCAGCTCGAACATGCCGAGCTTCTTGTTGTACGCCGCGATCTCGCGCTCGCCCTGGTAGACCTGGATCTGCACGGACGGCTGGTTGTCCTCGGCCGTCGTGAAGATCTCGGACCGCTTGGTCGGGATCGTGGTGTTGCGCTCGATCAGCTTGGTCATGATGCCGCCCTTGGTCTCGATACCGAGGGACAGCGGGGTCACGTCGAGGAGCAGGACGTCCTTGACCTCACCCTTGAGCACACCGGCCTGGAGGGTGGCGCCGATGGCGACGACCTCGTCCGGGTTGACGCCCTTGTTGGCGTCCTGACCGCCGGTGAGCTCCTTGACGAGCTCGGCGACGGCCGGCATACGGGTGGAGCCGCCGACCAGGACCACGTGGTCGATCTCGGACAGCGCGATGCCGGCGTCCTTGATGACGTTGTGGAACGGGGTCTTGCAGCGGTCGAGCAGGTCCGCGGTCAGCTGCTGGAACTGGGCGCGCGTGAGCTTCTCGTCCAGGTGCAGGGGGCCCTCGGCGGAAGCCGTGATGTAGGGCAGGTTGATCGTGGTCTCCGTGGAGGAGGACAGCTCGATCTTCGCCTTCTCGGCGGCCTCGCGCAGACGCTGGAGCGCCATCTTGTCCTTGGACAGGTCGACGCCGTGGCCGCCCACGAACTGCTTCACGAGGTAGTCGACGACGCGCTGGTCCCAGTCGTCGCCACCGAGGTGGTTGTCACCGTTGGTGGCCTTGACCTCGACGACACCGTCGCCGATCTCCAGGAGCGACACGTCGAAGGTGCCGCCACCGAGGTCGAAGACGAGAATGGTCTGGTCGTCCTTGTCGAGACCGTAGGCCAGGGCGGCGGCCGTCGGCTCGTTGACGATGCGAAGGACGTTCAGGCCCGCGATCTCGCCGGCCTCCTTCGTCGCCTGACGCTCGGAGTCGTTGAAGTAGGCCGGGACGGTGATGACCGCGTCCGTGACCTTCTCGCCCAGGTACGCCTCGGCGTCGCGCTTCAGCTTCTGCAGGATGAAGGCGCTCATCTGCTGCGGGTTGAAGTCCTTGCCATCCAGGTTGATCTTCCAGTCAGTGCCCATGTGGCGCTTGACGGAGCGGATGGTCCGGTCCACGTTCGTGACCGCCTGGCGCTTGGCCACCTCGCCGACGAGGACCTCACCGTTCTTGGCGAAGGCGACGACGGACGGCGTGGTCCTGGCGCCCTCGGCGTTGGTGATGACGGTGGGCTCGCCGCCTTCCAGAACGCTGACGACGGAGTTAGTGGTGCCCAGGTCGATGCCGACCGCACGTGCCATTTCAATTCCTCCAGCTGACTTGAGTGGAACAGACTCAACCATGCCGTATCGCTGCGTTTGCGTCAACAGAACTGAGTCGAGTCGACTCAACCTTTAGCTGCCGCTTACGCGCAACCCCGGAGGTGCGGCGCGCACCTGCCTGCGGCCCGGACCCCCGGCGCTCCGCCCCGCAACCCGCGCCGCGCCTCAGCCGAACGGGTCACCGCAGCCGCGCGCCACCACAAGACCGCCGGAGGCATGCGGCAGCGTGCTGGCATGCCCCTCACACTCACCGCTCCGCGGGTACGGGTCCCCGCCACCCCACCGGCAAAGAGGGTGTTCGACCTCGTCGGGGCAGTGATGCTGCTCGCAGTGCTCGGCCTGCCGCTCATGGTGATCACCGCCCTGCTGTACGCGACCGGGGGCGGCCGCCCCTTCGTACGGGAGCCGGCCGCGGGCCTGGCCGGGCGGCCCTTCCGGACCTGGCGGCTGCGCACCGACGACGGCGCGACCCGGATCGGCGCGGCCCTGGACCGCTGCGCAGTCGACTGCCTCCCCCAGCTGCTGAACGTGCTCCGCGGCGAGATGTCACTGGTCGGGCCGCGCCCGGAAGCCCGTACGGACCGCCCCGAGCGGCTCCTCGTACGCCCCGGAATGACCGGATTGTGGCAGGTCAGCGCACGTTCGGACCTCCCCTGGGAGGAGATGGCCCTGCTCGACCGGCATTATGTGGAGAACCACTGGCTCGGGATGGACCTCGCGATCCTGGCGCAGACCCCGCGCGCGGCGTACCGGCAAAGGGTCGCCTGAGCGACACAGATCACCGCACGCTCAGCTACATTGCGGCGTCGGGAATGGGTAACCTCAAGCCTTGACTTCATAAGTTACCGCTTAGTAAGTGCCGCCCGAGGAGCCCTTCCATGCAACTCGCCGCGATCATCGTGTCGCTGGTCATCACGGTGGTGGCCGTCGCGCTGTTCGGCCGTGCCACCGTGCAGATCTACCGTTTCGTGCGACTCGGCCAGCCAGTGCCCGCGGGCACGCGCACCGGCGATCCCACGCAGCGCACCATCACCCTGGTCAAGGAGTTCCTCGGCCACACCCGTATGAACCGCTGGGGAATCGTCGGCTTCGCGCACTGGTTCGTGGCGGTGGGCTTCTTCTCACTGCTGCTGACGATCGTCAACGCCTTCGGCCAGCTCTTCCAGGCCGACTGGCTGATCCCGATCATCGGCGACTGGCTGCCGTACGAGATCTTCACCGAGTTCCTCGGCCTGATGACCGTGCTCGGCATCGTCACCCTGATCGTCATCCGGCAGCTGAGCCGGCCGAGCGGAGCGGGCCGCAAGTCCCGCTTCACGGGCTCCAAGACGGGCCAGGCGTACTTCGTCGAGGCCGTCATCCTGATCGTCGGCATCTGCATCATGACGCTGCGCGCGCTGGAAGGCGCCCAGCACGGCGTCGACGGCTGGGAGCCGGGCTTCTTCGCCTCGTACCCGCTGATCGCCGCCTTCGACGGGCTGAGCCTGAGCACGCTGCAGTACCTCACCTACTTCTTCGCGGCGCTCAAGATCGTCACGTCCTTCACCTGGATGATCACGGTCTCGCTCAACACCAACATGGGTGTCGCCTGGCACCGCTTCCTCGGCTTCCCGAACATCTGGTTCAAGCGGAACGCGGACGGCGCCACGGCGCTCGGCGCCCTGCAGCCGATGACCTCGGGCGGCAAGGAGATCGACTTCGAGGACCCGGGCGAGGACGACTCCTTCGGTGTCTCCCAGGTCGAGCAGTTCTCCTGGAAGGGCATCCTCGACTTCTCCACGTGTACGGAGTGCGGTCGCTGCCAGTCGCAGTGCCCGGCCTGGAACACGGGCAAGCCGCTGTCCCCGAAGCTTCTCATCATGTCGCTGCGCGACCACGCGCACGCCAAGGCCCCGTACCTGCTGGCCGGTGGCGGCAAGGACATGGAGGGCAACGAGAAGGCCACGGCGGAGCAGCTCGCCGGCGTCCCGGCCGCCGCTCTGGCGGAGGCCGAGCGCCCGCTGATCGGCACCGCCGAGGAGAACGGCGTCATCGACCCGGACGTGCTGTGGTCGTGCACCACCTGCGGTGCGTGCGTGGAGCAGTGCCCGGTCGACATCGAGCACATCGACCACATCGTCGACATGCGCCGCTACCAGGTGATGATCGAGAGCGCGTTCCCGTCGGAGGCGGGCACGATGCTCAAGAACCTGGAGAAGAAGGGCAACCCCTGGGGCCTGGCGAAGAAGCAGCGCGTCGAGTGGACCAAGGAGGTGGACTTCGAGGTCCCGATCATCGGGAAGGACGCGGAGGACCTCTCCGAGTTCGACTACCTCTACTGGGTCGGCTGCGCCGGCGCCCTGGAGGACCGGGCCAAGAAGACCACGAAGGCCTTCGCGGAGCTGCTCAACATCGCGGGCGTCAAGTTCGCGATCATGGGCGGCGACGAGAAGTGCACCGGCGACTCGCCGCGCCGCCTGGGCAACGAGCCGCTGTTCCAGCAGCTGGGCCAGGAGAACGTGGCCATGCTGAACATGGCATTCGGTGAAGACGACGACGACCCGTCGACGAAGAAGCCGAAGTCGGCGAAGCGGATCGTCTCCACCTGCCCGCACTGCTTCAACACCATCGCGAACGAGTACCCGCAGCTGGGCGGCGAGTACGAGGTCATCCACCACACGCAGCTGCTCCAGCACCTGATCGACGAGGGCCGCCTCACGCCGGTCACGCCGGTCGACGGCCTGATCACGTACCACGACCCGTGCTACCTGGGTCGGCACAACAAGGTCTACACGCCGCCGCGCGAGATCATGTCGGCCGTGCCGGGTCTGCGTCAGCAGGAGATGCACCGCCACAAGGAGCGGGGCTTCTGCTGCGGCGCCGGTGGCGCGCGGATGTGGATGGAGGAGCGGATCGGCAAGCGCATCAACAACGAGCGCGTCGACGAGGCCCTGTCCCTGAACCCGGACATCGTCTCCACCGCCTGCCCCTTCTGCCTCGTGATGCTCACCGACTCGGTGAACGGCAAGAAGAACGACGGCCAGGCGAAGGAACACGTCCAGGTGGTCGACGTCGCGCAGCTGCTGCTCGACTCCGTGAAGGCCCCGGGCCCGACGGAGGAGGAGCTGGCCGCGCTGGCGGCGGAGGCCGAGGCGGAAGCGAAGGCCGAGGCGGAGGCCGCTGCCGCGAAGGCGGCCGCCGAGGCCGAGGCCAAGGCGAAGGCAGAAGCCGAGGCCAAGGCGAAGGCGGAAACCGAGGCAAAGGCCAAGGCGGAAGCCGAGGCGAAGGCGGAGGCGGAAGCGAAGGCGGAAGCCGAGGCCGAAGCGAAGGCGGCCGCCGAGGCTGAGGCAGCAGCCGAGGCCGAGCCGGAAGCAGAGCCGACGTCGGACGCCGAGCCGACGGCCGAGACGAAGGCCGAGGCCGAGACGAAGGCCGAGGCCGAGACGAAGGCCGAGGCCGACGTTGAGGCGAAGCCCGAGGCGGAGGCGAAGCCCGAGGCCGAGAACAAGTAGCGGCACTCGCAGCACCGGAACGGCCGGTCCCCCGTGGGGGACCGGCCGTTCCGGCGTACGGGGGGCAATCAGGCCTGGTGGCGGTCCAGCATGGCGAAGCCCAGCCCGGCGGCACCCGACGCGGCCATGCCGCCGCCCGAGGCGACCACCCTCGGGGTGTCCGATCCCGCGGTGTCGACCGTGTACTTCTCGATCAGCCTGCCGCGGAAGTCGTACACCCAGCTGTTCCCGCCGCCCTTGCCGTCGATCACGACGAACTTCACGCGCTTGCCGTCCTGGACGAGCTTGTACATCCAGCCGTCGTTGTGGGCGCTCGGACGCTTGAGGTCGATCGTGCCGAGGGCGCGGCCGTTCGGCATGGAGAGCTCGACGCGCTTGCCCTTCGGGCCGTCCACGAGCTTGGCGATCCGCCCGTCGGGCATGGTGATCCGCACCGAGCTCTCCTTCCGGATCTCCTTCTTGGCGTCGGGCTTCGGCAGGGGCAGGGGCTTGGGCAGGGGCTTCGGCGCGCCCTCCATCCAGGACGTGATGGTGCCGTTCGGCTGGAGCACGACGTGCAGACCGTTGTTCTGCCCGTAGGTCGCGGCCCCGCCCCTGCTGACCAGCGTGTCCAGCTTCGTGGAGCCGGCGAGGATGTCCGCCTCGAAGTGGTTGTGGCTGATCCTGTAGACCTTGGCGACGGACCCGTCCGCCAGCTTCACGGTGGTGACGAACGCGCGGACGCTCGGCGCCGTCCTGACCGGCGTCGTGGGCGAGCCGGTGGACCGGCTCGTGGGCGGCACGGACGGGTCCACCGAAGGCTCTACGGGCGGCTCCACCGACAGACCCACCGACGGCTGCTCGATCCCCGGCAGCGCCTCCGGCTCCGGCACGGCCGGGGAGTCCGCGAAGGCGGATCCGACCGGGAGGGCCAGGACGGTGGCCGCGCCGGCGACGACGGCGGCGGTACGAAGGGTGGTTCGGCGAGTGTTGCGCATGGTGTGGGCTCTTCTCGTGCTCGTTCGTGCTGCGTAGCGGCGACGAGTACGAAGCTACGGACCCGATATGTGCGTCATCCATAGAGAACGTAACAAGAAGCCTCAGAACGCGACACAACCCCGTAAATCAGACACACGCTGGAGCCGGGTACAGGGTGGGGACACCCCCTCGGGGATCCCCTAAGGGATGTCACAGGTCAGCCGCAAAGGGTGGCTGTTCCGGCAGCCCGGCCACCGACGCCCGCCGGACCAGGTACGTTCGATCACGTGGCTGGATTCAGGATCGGACGCGGCCGGGACAACAACCGCTCTCCGCAACAACCCCCGCAGCAGCAGCAGTCGTACGGTCAGCAGCAACCGCCGCCGCCGTACGGCCAGCAGCCCTACCCTCCCGTCGGCGGGCCGCCACCGCAGCAGCAGTGGCCGCAGCCGGGCGCCGGAGGTCACGGCGAGCCGGAGTACTTCGACCCGTACGGACAGCAGCAGCCGCAGGCGCAGCAGCCCCCGTACGGCCACGGAGGCGGCGGCGGGCGCGGCGGGGGCTACACCAACGACAACCCGGGGCACACCCAGATGTTCGCCGTCGGCGAGGACCCGTACGGCCAGGGCGCGACTTACCAGGCGGGCTCGGCCGGAGCGGCGCCGTCCGGGCCGCGGCTGCCGTGGAAGGAACTGCTCCGCGGCATCGTGACGCGGCCGGGGCAGACCTTCCTGCAGATGCGCGACTACGCCGTCTGGGGTCCCGCGCTGATCGTGACCTTCCTCTACGGGCTCCTCGCGGTCTTCGGCCTCGACGACGCCCGCGAGGACGTCATCAACGCGACGGTGCCGAAGGCCGTCCCGATCGTCCTGTCCGCCGGCGTGGCCTTCGTCATCTGCGGGCTCATCCTGGGCGCGGTCACGCACACCCTGGCGCGCCAGCTGGGCGGCGACGGCACCTGGCAGCCGACCGTGGGCCTGTCGATGCTGGTGATGTCCATCACGGACGCGCCGCGCCTGCTGTTCGCCGTGTTCCTCGGCGGCGACAACATGATCGTCCAGGTCCTGGGCTGGGCCACCTGGGTGGCCGCCGGAGCGCTCTTCACCTCGCTGATCAGCAAGTCGCACGACCTGCCGTGGCCGAAGGCCCTCGGCGCGTCCGCGATCCAGCTGGTCGCGCTGCTGTCGATCATCAAGCTGGGCACGATCTAGCCCACCCGCCCCCGCACGCGTGCACGCATGTGAAAGGGCCCGCCGCGCACTGTCTGCG